>JAKLEG010000039.1 GCA_022703175.1 Myxococcota bacterium
CCACGGTGCGCGGCAAGCTCAAGGTGGTCGGGGTGATGCCGAGCGTGGTGTTGCTATCCGTCAGGCGGACGCTCGCGCCGCGAGGCAGGGAGTCTAGGTCAACCCGGACCTTATTGGACGCCGTGAGGGGAGGAGGCGGCAGCGCGCGGACCTCGGTGACCGGCGTTCCGTCGGTGCTCATCATGGCGATACCCACGACGACGCCCACGAGCACGAAGCCTGCGGCGGCCGCCCCGGCCCACATCGCGCGGCGGTGGGTCCGGGCGGGCAGCGGTCGGTATTTGCTGAGGGTGTCCTCGTCCCCGGCGACCAAGGCACGCAGCCGCAGATGCACCTCGCTCATGGTCTGCGGGCGGTGCGCCGGGTCCTTTTCCAGGCATTGCAGAATGAGGTCTTCCAAAGGCTTGGGAATTGGTTCCGGCAACTCCTTCAGCTTGCTTGGGCGCGGTGGCGTTACCGTGAGATGTTTAACCACCATCTCGCCAAAGCTCTTGGCTTCTAGTGGTTTGCGGCGGGTGGCCAGCTCATACAAAATGACCCCCAACGAGTAGATGTCGCTGCGTGGATCCACCACGCGGCCGCTCACCTGTTCAGGGGACATGTACTCGGGGGTGCCTATGATGGCGCCCACCTGCGTAGTGGACAAAGGTTTACCTTCCCTTACATCCAATAGCTTGGCGACGCCGAAGTCCAAAATTTTAACGAAGTCGGTGCGCCCACCATGTTTGGTGAGGAAGATGTTGTCGGGTTTTAGATCCCGGTGCACGATGCCTGCGGCATGGGTCGCAACCAGGGCATCGGCCACCTGCAATGCAACTGCCAACTGGCGGGAGAGGGGCAGGGTCTCGTCGCGCTGCACCTCGTTCAAGGTGCGGCCCGAAAGCAACTCCATGATGTAGTACTTCTGTTGCGGATCGGTATCGAAGAAGTCGGTAATCGCCACGATGTTGTCGTGGTGGATCTGATTGACCGCCCGCGCCTCCGCGAAAAAACGCTCGGCGGCGGCCGGGTTCATCACATATTCGGAGCGCAGCTGCTTGAGTGCAACCTTACGACCCAGGCGGGTGTGCTCGGCCAAGTAAACCCGCCCCATGCCACCTTCACCCAACAGGTCGAGGATTTTGTAGGTCCCCAGCACCGCCCCTGGCGTCAGGGGGGCGTCCACGGCGCTTGCGGCCACGGGTGCCTCTAAGGGAGTGCCGTCTTTGGGGCAAACCCGCACGTCGTCACCGAGCATGTCGTGACATGTGGGACACTGCTTCATTCTATCTGCTCCCCGCGATGCACGTGCTGCCCTCCCGATTGCTTCAGCGTAGGCATGCGGATGTCGAAGGTGTCGCTGGCCGGCTGTTGGTGGCATCTCAAACTACCAAGGCCAGGCCGAACCCTGCAATCGCTGCCGCGGCTTTTTTTTCGGCGTGGCTGCGCGCAGATCTACTTGGCAAAGAGGGTTTGGCGTGCCGCTTGCGACAAAGCCACCACCCCCGGGTGCACCAGGCGGCGTTCCCCCGTTAGGGCGTAGAAGCGCATCGACAACTCGGGCAGTTCTCCCAATAGCGGCGTGCCATGCACGCGCACCAACTCTGCTTCGATGGCCATTGGCGCCGGAAAGACGCCCATGCCGTCCTCACCAAACGCCGTCATCAGTGCGCTGTCTTGGAATTCGCCCACCAATCGTGGGCGCAGCCCGGTTTCAGACAACCAGCTTTGCAGTGTACGCCCGAGCGCGGTGCCCTCGGTGGGTAAGAGCATCGGCGCGCCGTGCAGGCATGCTGGAAACGGCCCTTTCAGTTGCTTGCGCAGGCTGGGGGCTGCGAAGATGCCGAGGCTGCATTCCCCCAACAGGTGACTGTAGGCCCGCACGCCGCTTTGGGGGGGCACCGGTGCATCGGCCAACACCACATCTAGGTTGTGCAGCGACAACTCAGCCAACAGCCGTTCAGGGCGGTCTTCCAGGCAGATCAATCGGATCGGTTCTTTGAGCCCTTGGATGGGCTGCAGCAGCCTGCGCGCGATGAGCTTGGGGATGACGTCGGCCACCCCGACTGTCAGTCGCAACGGTCGGCCGGTGGGGCGGTCTTTGACGGTGTCTACAAGCTCACGACCTAACGCGAAGATTTCGTCGGCATAGCCATACACCACTTTACCCATCTCGGTGAGCGCCAGGCGTCGTCCAACCTTGGTGAACAGTTTTTCACCGAGCGCTGCTTCCAATGCATGGATCTGGGCACTGATTGTGGGTTGGGCGAGTCGGAGCTTCTTCGCGGCTGGCAGGACACCGCCTTCCCGATGTACGAGCCAAAAGTACAGCAAATGATGATAGTTAAGCCACTCCATGGAGAAATTATATGTTAGTTTAAAACGAACTATCAACGAATAAGTTTCTATTTGCCGTATGTGTTTTGAGGCCTATCTCAAGCAAGCAGGCAGGTCATCCTGACGATGGCCTCAGCGCTGCACGAGGGCGAGTCAACATGCGTATCCAAGTCCGTACATCCCAGGTCGCAGGCTCCCAGTGGTTGCGGAACTACATAGAGCGGCGGCTGGGTTTTGCCTTGGGGCGTTTTGCCAACGTTATTCGCAGGGTGGTTGTAAGGGTGCGTGACGTAAATGGTCCGAAGGGTGGCCATGACAAGGAGTGTCGGCTGGTGGTCACCGGCGCGGGTCTAGGCTCGCTGGTAGTCTCGGCAGTGGATGCTGACCTTGGGCAGGCCGTCGATCGGGCGAGTGAGGCCATGGATCGGGCGGTGACGCGCAGCTTGAAGCGGTCGTTGCAAGGCCGGCGACAGTGGTTGCCTGAGCCTGCCTAGTTGTCGCGTTTGGTTATGCAACTCTTAACCATTGGGAAGGACCAACAAGATGTGGAACCAATTCAAAACTATTGCTCTTTTGGGAGCGTTGTCGGCCTTGGTGGTGGGGGTCGGTGGTGCGCTGGCGCCGAATTCGCTGGGTCTGTTTGTCGTGCTCGCGGCGTTCTTGAACCTGGGCGCCTATTTCTTCTCCCACAAGCTGGTTTTGGCGATGAGCCGGGCCCGACCCCTGGGGGCCGGTGAGCTGCCGTGGCTCCAGCAGACAGTGGCCGAATTGGCCCGTAATGCTGGGATTCCCACGCCGCGGCTCTACCTGGTGCCCGAGGCCCAACCGAATGCGTTTGCGACCGGTCGCAATCCCAAGCATGGGGTGGTCGCGGTCACCGCCGGGATTCTTGAGTTGCTTTCCGAGCGGGAGCTGCGTGGGGTGTTGGCGCATGAAATCGCGCACATCAAGAACCGCGACATCCTCATTTCGAGTGTCGCGGCGATGCTTGCATCGGTGTTGACGTATCTGGCAAACATTCTTAGTTTTACGGGACTTTTTGGCGGCAGCCGGGATACCGAAGAGGGTAGCAGTGGGACCTCGAACCTGTTGTTCATCCTTGCCGCGCCGTTGGCGGCCACGCTGATTCAACTGGGCATCTCGCGTTCGCGGGAGTACCTGGCCGATGACACGGGCGCGCAAATTTCGGGCGACCCCGAGGGGCTCGCGCGGGCGTTGGCAAAATTGCAGCGGACGGCCCAGGTGATTCCCGCCGACGTGCAGCCGGCCACCGCCAGCCTCTATATCGTCAACCCATTTGCCGGGGGTGGGGCGTTACTCCACCTGTTGTCCACCCACCCGCCGATGGAAAAGCGCATCGCGCGCCTTCTGGAGCAGGCACAAGGCCGCGGAGCGACGTTCGGGCGGCAGGCTGCGTAGTTCTTTTTCCTTGGCAAGCCGGCTTGTTACGCGATAGCTCGACGCGCTTGCGAGCCTAGCCATGCCGGATATTTTGCTGACCACCTTCAATGCCAAGTACGCCCATGCGTCGTTTGGGTTGCGCTACCTAAGGGCTAACTTAGGGGAGCTCAAAGCGCGCGCTGCGTTGTTGGAGTTCGACCTGCAAACCCGGCCGGTGGACGCCGTGGAGCAGATCTTGGCTGCGGCGCCTCGGATTGTTGGGGTCGGGGTCTATCTCTGGAATCTGCAGCTGGTCACCGAGACGGTGACGTTGCTCAAGCAATTGCGGCCCGACGTCAAGGTGGTCCTGGGTGGGCCAGAGGTCAGTTTTGGTGACCCCCCGGCGGTTGCGACGCTGGCCGATGCGGTGGTCGTAGGTGAAGGCGACATTGCTTTTCGCGAATTGTGTGCGGCTTGGCTGCAGGGCCAGCCGATGCCGGCGCGCGGGGCTTCAAAGGTGCCGCAGTTTGGCGAAAATTCCTTAGATATTTCGTTGCCTTATGATGAATATTCGGACACCGATCTGACCCAGCGCACCATATATGTGGAGGCGTCGCGGGGTTGCCCGTTTGGCTGCGAGTTTTGTTTGTCGGCACTTTTACGCGGCGTGCGGCGGGTGCCGCTTGGCACCTTGTTGCCGGCGTTTGAGCGGTTGCTTGGACGCGGCCTGACGCGCTTCAAGTTTGTCGACCGGACCTTCAACTTGGAGGGGCCGCATGCGGGCGCGATCCTTGAGTTTTTCTTGGCCCGGCTGCGGCCGGGGTTGCAGCTGCATTTCGAAATGGTCCCCGACCATATGCCTGCCGAACTTGAGCGGCTCTTGCCGCGGTTTCCGGCGGGAGCGCTGCATTTGGAAGTCGGGATACAAAGCCTGAACGAAGAGGTGCTGATGCGCATCGGCCGGCGCCAAGACAGCGCGCGCACGCTTCGGCAGCTGAGGTTCTTGCGCGAGCAGACTGGCGCTGAGCTGCATCTGGACCTGATTCTGGGGTTGCCGGGCGAAACCTTGGAAAGCATGGCGCATAGCTTCGATACGTTGTGGGGCTTTAGGCCGCACGAGTTGCAGGTAGGTATTTTGAAGCGCCTGCGCGGGGCGCTCATCGCGCGTCACGACGAAGCGTGGGCGATGCAGTACAATCCCTGGCCTCCTTACGATGTCCTCGCCACCTCCACGTTGAGCTTCACCGACGTACAGCGCCTGAAGCGTTTGGCGCGCTTCTGGGACCTGTTGTCGCGGCGGGGGTTTGAGCGCACGTTGTCGGTGCTGCTTGCGGGGTCATCGGCGTTTGGCGCGCTGTTAGCGTTCTCTGATTGGCTCTACGCACAAACCGGCCAAACGCACGCCATCGCGCTGATCCGCTTGGCCAACCACCTGGTGCGCTACCTCGTTGAAACCCATGGCATGGCGGCGGACGCAGCGCGTGCGCTGGTGATGTCTGACTACGACAAGGCCGGGCGTGATCCGCTCTAGCCTGCACGGCCCTAGCTGGCGGGGCTACTTTTTATCGCAGCCGCACTTGCCATCTTTGTCCTTCTCGCACTTGCCATCTTTTTTGCCGTCACAGGTGCAGTCTTTCTTACCTTCGCAGCTTTTGCCCTCTTTGTTGCAGCCGCATTCCTTGCCACCGCAAACTTGGGAGGTGCCTCGCGTGTCTGTGGCGGCGTGGGCGACGCTCATCATGCCAAACACCATCAACCCAGTGACGGCGACGAGGCTCAGGGTTCTGAACAGTTTCATGAGTCCACCTTTTGCTTGAGAGTTGCTGCCGGCAGCAAGGCCCGAGAGATGAGCGACGTGCCAGCGACTTGCTACAAGGTGGGTCAGCGCCGCGCTTCGCGCAAGGGGGGGGCAGGATCACCAGGGTAGGGCTTGGGATCCACGATGACGAAGCCGTTCGCGGTGACTGCCCTGCGAATAGCCCCGATCACGGCGTTGGCTTTGTGAGCAATGCGCAGCTCGCCCTTCTTGGTTTCCAAAGTAACGTGAGTCACACCGGTCGTACGTAACAGCGCCTGCTGCAGCCGTTTCATGTCTGCCGACGGTGAGGCAGCTGTCAGGTTGGAGAGCTTCAGCAACAGCAGCTTGTCTTTTGTAGCGGCGGGCGGTTCGGCGGCGTCGAGACGCGTGAAAGGCGCCACGAGGCAGATCACAAGGAGCCAAACCGCATGCCAGCGCATCAGCATCTCCTCCCCAAGGTGCATGGGGTCGCTGGGCGGGATGCATGAATTGGACCATCGGCCGGAAGGTATTTTATTGAGGAAAATCAGGTGGTTTTATTTCGAAGTCCTGAGGTGTTGGAGGGTGGTGATGCATTTTGCAATGTGCTATGCAAGCCGCCGCAGGCGGGCGTTGATCTAGCATGTTGTCGGGACGCGCACTTTGGACCTTTGGCCTGACCTTCGGGGTCTTGGGCGTGACCATCGCGGCCATCGTTGCCGCGGTGGAACTCATTACTGAGCGCCGCGCCATTCTCATCAAGCACGTCGAGAGCGAAGCGGTAGCCGCGGCCGAAGCGGTGGCATCGGTGGTAAGTGAACGTGAGCGGGATATCCGCAACGACTTGCACCGGGTGATCGATGCCCGCAAACACGCTGCCACCCGGGAGCGGCAACTGGAGATCGTACGTTCGCATTTGATCGGCATGAACCGCTCATCTCGCCGCTACCTGCGTCTTTGGTACCTGGAGGAGGGGGAGGTGGTCACCGAGGTATCAGGCTTCCTGGCTTCCGATGTGCCCCTGCCCAAGGTTTCCTCCGCCGAACTTAAAGAAGTGGATATGGAGGCGTGTGCGAGCCCAGGCACGATTGCCGGCTTCCAGGCCACCGTGCCTGCCGGGTCTCCCTACGATTCGTTGCGGCTGATCGCGCTCTCCGACAAAGAAGGCGAAGCTTCGGTGGTGATGTTGGTCAACATGGATGTGTTGTTTGACGCACTGCAGGCGCGCGCCACGTTGGGACTCGACCTCTGGGTCGTCGATGTGGATGGGTCGGTGTTGGTGGATCCCGATAGCCCGTGGCACCAGGAGGTTCTGGCAGCGATTGCGTCCAAGCCGAACGGCCAAATTCGCATGGGGGCCCCGCCATCGTTGTGGCCGTTTTCGAACCGGGGATTGGCCTCCCAAGTATTGGTATGGCGCAGCATCGCTGGGCAGCCCTTGCCCTGGATTACCGCGGTTGCGGCCCCGCTAGATCCGGTGACCCGACAGGTGCATGCGGTGGCCTCGGTGGCGATGCTGGTGGCGGCGTTGGTGCTGACGCTGTCGATTTCGGTGGCCGGCCTGTTGTTCTACTTTTGGAATCGCCAGGCGCAACTCAAGGAAAGCCTCGCCACGCTCAACACCATCGACCGACTGCGCGAGCAGTTGCTGCACTTGGAAAAGCTGTCCACGATTGGGCAGGTGGCCGCCGGGTTGGCACACGAGATGGGCACACCGCTCGGGGTGATCGCCATTCGTATCGAGCAATTGTTGGAGAAGGTCTCCGACGAGCGTCAGAAGAATGCGCTGGCGATCATGCGTGGAGAGATCGACCGCATCAATCGCATTATGCGGCAGTTGCTGGACTCCTCGCGGCCAGCGGCCGCCCGCATGAGTGAACTCGGGGTTCGAGAGGCGGCGCTGCAGGTGGCGGAGCTGATGGCTGAGCGCTATCGCAAACGCAAGATCGACCTGAGTGTTGAGGTACCGCCGGAGACACGCATCGTGGCAAACCCGGATCAATTCCAACAAGTGATGTTGAACCTGATGGTCAACGCTTGTGATGCCTGCAGAGCTGCCGACAAGGTGAAGGTCGTGCTCCAACCCCGTGTCGATCAGGAAGGCCGGGTGGGGATTGGGGTTGCTGACAGCGGCCCGGGCGTGCCCCAAGAAATTGGCTCACGAGTGTTCGAACCATTTTTTACGACCAAACCGAAGGGCGAGGGGACAGGCTTAGGCCTTACGATTGTGCGCGAGATTATGGAGCGGCATCGCGGCCGCGTGGAATTTGTTAGCGGCGCGCAGGGCACCACGGTGACCACCTGGTGGCCCATGCCGCAGCGCAACGCCCTGCTTCTGACGTAAGAGGTGCAAATGATGACTGCTTCGGCGCCGCTTGGAGCCCGTATCCTGGTTGTGGACGACCATCCGGAGATGGCCGCAGGCCTTGGGGACTATTTGACTGACCATGGCTACGGTGTTGACACCGCCACCGGCGGCCATGAAGCGATTGGCAAACTGCAGACCAGTAGCTACGACGCAGTGATTACCGATTTGCGCATGCGCGACACCGACGGTATGGACGTACTCGCGGCCGCGCGCGAGCAAGATCCGCGCATGCCGGTGTTCATCATGACCGCCTATGGTTCTATCGAGAACGCCATCGAGGCGATTCGCCGCGGTGCGTTTCACTACTTTTCCAAGCCACTCAAAGCCGAAGAGGTGCGCATCTATCTAGAGCGCGCCCTCGACCAACGCCAGATTGAGCGTTCGCATTCGGCGCTGCTCAAGGAAATCCAGGCTCGATATACGTTCGAGTCGATGGTGGGGCGTTCGCACGGCATGCGACGCATCTTCGACCTAATCGACCGGGTGACCGACAGCTCGGCCTCGGTACTCATTACCGGCGAGAGCGGCACCGGCAAGGAACTCATCGCGCGGGCGCTGCACTTTCGCGGCGAGCGCAAGAAAGGGCCGTTTGTACCGCTCAACTGTGCGGCGATTCCAGCCACGTTGATCGAAAGCGAGCTGTTCGGCCACGAGGCGGGTGCCTTCACTGGCGCCAACAAGGGGCGCCCAGGTCTGGCCGTCGAGGCACACGGCGGCACGCTGTTTCTTGATGAGGTAGGCGAGCTGCCGCTGGAGTTGCAACCCAAGTTGTTGCGCTTGCTGCAGGAAGGCGAAGTCCGACCCGTGGGTTCGGACAAGACGCGCAAGGTGGATGTGCGCATTGTGGCGGCCACCAACCGCGAGCTTGCACAGAGTGTGAAGCAAAACCGTTTTCGCGCCGACCTCTACTACCGCCTGAACGTGGTGCCGATCGACGTGCCGCCGCTTCGGGAGCGGCGCGAAGATATTCCAATTTTGGCCGAGCGTTTGTTGTTGCGCGTTTGCGACGCGAACCCACGTACCAAGGTCCGTCAGGTGTCCACCGATGCAGTGGAATTGTTGCTGGCCTACGATTGGCCCGGCAACGTGCGCGAGTTGGAAAACGCCATCGAACGTGCTGCGACGTTGGCTTCAAGCGATGTGCTTACGGCCGAGGATATGCGCTTTTTGAGTCCCAAGGCCGAGACCAATCCGGTGCCTGGCTTGATGGCGGCGATGCCGTCTCTACGCGACCTGGAAAACCAATACATTACTTACGTGTTGGAGCGGATGCAGGGCAGCAAGGTCAAGGCGGCGGCCATTTTGGGGGTGGATCCCTCCACGCTCTACCGGCGCGAGAAGGCAGGAGACAGCGTCAAACTGTGATGACGGGTTGGGCTTGGTTGAGACAGGTCACAATGGCGCGCATGTTGCTCACTTCGCCCACGGCCAGACGCTCCGTCAGACCGAAAAACTCTAAACAGGTGACGCAGGCCAGCAGGTCCACGCCGCTTTCATCCAAGTGTCGGAGTGCGTCCAGGTAGGGGGAATCGGGCGACAGGAGCTTGACCGCCGCGTTGTAGAACACCAGCGCCACTGGCTTGGGCTCGGCCTCCGCAAGCGTTCGCAGCAGGCCTCCCATGAGTTTTTTACCTAAGATGTCGTCGCCCCGACCCATGGTCTCTGCGTGAAAAACGTAGGCAGGTCGGGGACTTGGGAGTGTGGGAGTCATGGGTAAGCTGCCTCGGGTCGCTGTTAGGTGGGCGTGTTGAACTTACGTTCAATCAGGTCGGCGGAGATGCGGCCTGATTCCAGAATGGTTGGTACACCGCTGCCCGGGTGAGTGCCCCCGCCTACCAGGTAGCAGTCGCGGATATCCTCGAAGCTGTTGTGTGGACGCAAGTAGAGCATCTGGCCGACGTTGTGCGCCAAGTTGAACGTCGCGCCCGCGTATACATCCAGCTGGTGTTCCCAGTCGTGTGGGGTAATCATTCGTTCAGCCTTGATATGTTTACGCAAATCGGACAGACCCCCACGGCTCTCAACCAGCTCCAGCACCTTGTCGCGATACATAGGCGCCTCTTTGGCCCAGTCGATTGAGCCACGGTTGTTGGCGGTGGGCACGAGCAGGTAGATGGTGGAGTGGCCGGGTGGCGCCAGGGTGCTATCGGTGACGCAGGCGTTCTGGATGTAGATGGACGGGTCTTCGGAGAGCACCTGGGTTTCGGCGATCTCGCGCACGTTTTGGCGGTAGTCGGGTGCAAAAATCACGTTGTGGTGAGGGATGTCGTAGGTTCGGTCGATGCCCAAGTAGAGCATGAAGGTCGAGCAGGAGAAGCCAGCCTTCTTGAGCTTCGCATCATTCCAGCGCTGGCGGTGCTCGGGTTTTACTAAGTGAGTCATGGCATGCGCGAAATCGGCGTTCAGCACGACGGCATCGGCCTGGATGGTTTCGCCATTCTGGAGTTTCAAGCCGGTGGCACGGCCGTGGGTCACCATCACCTCGGTGACCGGAGTCGCGAGGTGGATCTTGGCACCGTCTTCGGTCGCAGCCTTGGCCAGCGCCTGACTCAACTGGTTCAGGCCGCCCATGATGTGGTGGATGCCGCCTGAGTGTTCCAAGTACGAGATGATGCTGAAGGTGGCAGGGCAAAGCCACGGGGACATGCCGAGGTACTTGGCCTGGAAGGTGAATGCCAGTTTCAGCAGATCCGAGTGAAAGAAGTCGCCCAGGTGTTCAAATAGGCTCTTGTGCGCATCCAGGTAAGGCAGCGCGCGTAACATGCGGCCGCTCAGGTAGCTGCCCAGCGAGCTGTAGGGTACCTGCAGGCAGGGGGTGATGCGCGCAAGCTTACGTTTTTCGTAGGCCAAAAAGCGTTGGTAACCCTCCCACTCCCCGGGGAAGAGCGCGTCTAGTTGTGCCCGCATTTTTACGGCATCTCGGATAGGCGAGAAATCGCGGCCATCCCCGAGCTTGAGTCGGTACATCGGATGCAATTCGCGAATGTCTAGGTAGGCCTCAGTTTTGCGGCCACACAACGCAAACATCTCATCGATGATGTTGCGCATCATCAGGAAGGTTGGGCCGATATCGAAAGTGTAGCCGTCCACCCGGAGTGCGCCGTTACGTCCGCCCACCTGGTTCTGTTTCTCAAAGACTTCAACGTCAAAGCCGCGATGGGCAAGCAGCATGGCCGCGGTTAGGCCCCCAGGCCCGGCCCCGACAATCGCTACGCGTTGTTTCTTCGTCATCAGTTTGCTTCTCCGGGCCCAAAAAGTATGAACATCGCCGAATCTGCTGAATTATCTGTCGTATCCCAGAGAGCAAAGGGATGTTCAAGGGGGGGCGGCAGGGCTTGCATGGTCGAAGCTGATGTAGGATGGGGTAGGCGTGTTGGACGAAGCCTCAGTTGCAGCTCTCTATGAGCGCCACGGCCATGCGCTTTATCGGCGCTGCCTCTCGCTGATAGGTAATCCCGACGACGCCCAAGAGCTACTCCAGGAAACGTTTGCGCAGTTTTGGCAGGGGCTGTCCCGCTTCGAGGGGCGCTCGGCGGTGTTCACATATTTGTATCGTATTGCGACTAACCTTGCGATCGACCGGTTGCGGCGGCGCACCACGGCGGGTGTCCAGATGGCGCTCGACGAAGGTTTGCATGCATCGCACGTGGGCGGCGGTCCCGATGCCCGGGCATCGGCGGCAAGCGAGCTGGCCAACGCCCTGTTGGGCTTGGACGAGGAGACGGTGACCGTGGCAGTGATGGCGCACGTGGATGGCTTGACGCAGGACGAGATTGCCCTGGCGTTATCGTTGTCCAGGCGCACGGTGGGCAAGCGTCTGAAACATTTTGTCGAACACGCGCGGGCGCGTACTGGTCAAATCTTCGCGGTTCAGCTCGAAGGGAGTCCCGATGGCGCCTGACAACCGTCCACCCAGGCTGCCCGACCTGCTTCTGGAGCGCTACCTCGCTGGCGACTTGCGCGGTTCGGAACAGACCTTGGTTGCCAAGGCCGTGAGGGAGGACGCCACCGTGGCGGCGCGCCTCGCGGAGCTAACCCAGGCTCGGGAGGCATTTCTTGCCGAGCACCCGCCAGCGGCGTTTGTACGCACCGTGGCCGCAACTTTGGCCATGCGTCGGCTAAATGCGCCCACCAAGCCGTCGTCCAGTCGTCGGCGTTGGGCATGGGTGCTTGGACCCTCGTTGGCGACCGCTACTGCTTTAGGACTCGTGTTGACGGTGTCGCGGGTTTCCAAGCCGCCCGCCATGCAGCTCTCTCCCTCCGTGACGGTTCGGGAGCCGACACCCCTGCCAGAGGCTGTCGTCGTTGAGGTTGCTAGGGCATCCGATGAATTCTCTGCCACAGAGGAACCGCATCGCGCCCGACGATCTGATACCTCAGCGAAGCGCTCCCCGGAGTTATCGCCCCGTGGCCGAAAATCACAAGTTCAGCCAACAGACTTTGAAGGTGGCGCGAGGGGCGGTTCACTGGCGGCCAAGGACGACGACCCCAAACCCAAGGCCAAAAGCGAGCAAGTTGGCACGGGTCGAGTTGGGGCTGATGCCCAAGACCAGCGTGGGGCAGGGGGTGTGGCATTCAAGCCGGCCCAAGAGGACGCGTCCAACGTACAGGCGAGCCGCGAGTTTGCAAAGCCACCTTCCGCAGCAGCGCCGCCTCTAAGCGAACCGGCACCCATCGCTGCGCCCGCAGGCCGTGCGGCGCCCAACTCGTCGGCAGCCGACGCCAGTCTGGGAGATTCGAGATCCGCCGCTCCGGCGTCGCCGACGGTGGCCCAAGGTCCTACCAAGGTAGCTAAGCAAAAGACGGACAACAGGGTGACCGACAAACGCAACTCTGCGGCCAAGGGCAGGGTTGTTGCGACCGAACTGAGCAAAGAGGACGTGATGAGCGGCGTGCGCACCCATGCCGCTACACTCGGCCCCTGCCTGCAGGCGGCGCGCGCCAGCAACGAGATCGCGATCGGCAAACACACCCTGATGCTTGATTTTGTCATCACACCGTCTGGTGGCGTAACCGGTGGTGCTCTAAGTGGACCCGCCTACGTGATGGGGACCTCATTGCCTGCCTGTTTTGCCAAAACTATGAAGGGCTGGACCTTCCCAGCCTCCAAGACCAGCGTCCCGGTCAAGAACTTCCCGCTGGCGCTCACTGCCAAGTAGCTCCGGGCGCTCTCAAACACCAACCAAACCCAAAACCACCTCATACCTGCGGCCGTTGTGGCGGTTTGGTGCGGGTTTGCTGATGTTAGAAATATTTTAAAAATACCTGTCGTAAATAATATTTCTAAAATTGTATTTAAGATACATGATATTTTGTAGAGTCGTTTAAAAATACTATTGACGACTGATCTGAGAGGGTGTAGCCACATAGGGCCATGGCTCTACTGACGGAAACACAGATTCGGCGGCTTGAACGCCAATACCCCGCAGGGTTGAGTTCGGCGGCCATCGTCGAGACATTCAAAGGCAAGTCGCAACGTTTCAGTGAACCGACGTTGCGCAAGTATGTGCAGCTTGGTTTGTTGCCAACGTCGCGACGAGTGGGCAAGCGCGGACGGTTTCACGGATCGAGCGGCATCTATCCGGTGGTCGTTGTTCGACTCATCAATGAAATCAAGCGGGCGCTCGATGCCGGCCGCACCCTCGAAGAGATCCGGCGTGGCTACGTGGGCCTGATGGGGGAGGTTACCGCTTTGGAGCGGGGCTCCGCCCATGCTTTTTCACGGTTTGATGAAGCGCTGGCCGTTGTAGCCAAAGGCCGAGAGCGGCGGCTTCATTCGTTGGTACGGGCTCGGGAACGGAGTCTCGGCAAAGAACTCAAAGCCTTGTCAAAACTTGCCGAGCGACTGGGCAAAGAGACGCAGTTGTTGTAATGGGACACGAAGAGACAGGAGATAACACGGTGGAGGACCAGATGAAACCGAAGGCTTCTTGGGAGGCGTCATCCGAGGAGCAGGGAGTGCAGCGCCGCGGTCGTCCGAACCGGCGCCCAAAGACGATGTCCCGTCGCGAAATGATGCGGGAAGCACGTCGGCGTGCCCGCTCGGGCGACACCGTCGAGGTCATGGAGTATGCTCGGCCGCGTACACGTTCAGAATGCATTAATGGTCCACGTCCTTGTTTGTTTGTCAGCTGCAAGCATCACCTGTTTTTGGATGTGAATCCCGAGACGGGGTCGGTTAAGTTGAACTTCCCAGACAAAGAGGTTTGGGAGCTCGAGGATACTTGCGCGTTAGATATTGCTGAGCGCGGCGGTATCACGCTCGAAGAAGTGGGGGGCATTCTCAACCTCACCCGCGAGCGCATTCGGCAGTTGGAGGTCGACGCCCTTCGCAAGATGAAGGATGAATCTCCCAAGCACGAGCTCGATGCGTTCGTCGGTTGGGATCCGCATCAGAACGATCCGGAGTACTAGTCGGCACGATTCGGTTGGCGACCGGCATCGAATTGGCGATGCGTGCCGCGCACGTGTGAGTCGCATCTTTCGAGCGCCGAGAGCGCGAGCCTTTGATGGACCTCGTTTGCCCCAATTGCGGAGTCTCTTTTGTGGCTGCCGATGCGGATGCCCAAAGGGCCGCCGTGCTGTGCCCGTCATGTCACAAGGATGTCCCGGTTGCGGTCGCGCCGCTTGAGCTCGATCTGGCGATTCCAGACGACGCCGCCGCAGCGATTCATGACGTCGGAGCCAGCGTCAACGGCGCGGTCGTCGAGGCGCCCGAGCAAATCCTGGAGATTGATGCTCTAGAACTCCCGGTTCCCGAGATGTCGATGCATGCGGGGTCGGGGACGCATCCGCAACAAGCCAACGCTCAGGCTTCTGAGGCGCACGCCAGCCTGGCGTTGGACTTGGCTATCTCACAACCGACGGCATACAACCACGGACATGTGACGCCAGCGCACGGTGATCTCAAGGCACCACTTTCCGCGCAATCTGTGCCGCCACCCGCGAGCGCCCCGGCTGCCGCTGGGGCATCGCCGCCTGCGACTGTTCCCAAACTGCCCGCGGGGCGTTCACCCTCGTCGAGTCACCTTGGGCCTGGTATTCACGTGGGCATCGAGCCGCAACAAGCGGCATGGCGGGCCTACCTGCCGGTCGGCGCGACGGCCGCGGTCGCGCTGTTGGTTGTCGGGGTAACGTTGGTGGTGCGCAATCGGCCACCGCCACCGCCCGAGGTGCCGAACCCGTTGAGTGCCCGGGTGCTGGATTGGCAGCGCAGGGGGCTCAAACCGACAGGGGCCGACGCCCTTGCCTTGGCGAATGGTGCTATGACGGATTTGGCTGAGGGAACGCATGTGGGGGTGAGGCGTGCCTTTGAGTCGGCTCGCTCAGCCGTGATGGTGGCGCCTGATGATGGTCGTGCTATTGCCGCGTACGCCTACGCATTGGCGTGGTGGCCTGATCGCGTCGACGTTGAGACGCTGGACGAGGCGATGACGGCGGTGATGGCTGCCATTGGCGAGGACCCTCAGGGCGCCGATCGCGCGTTGCTCGAATCCAGCCGTGCCTGGCTGCAATTTCGGTTAGAGCATTACGAGGCGGCGCGCCAGGCGGCAACCAAGGCGGTGGAGCTCGCGCCGCAAGATCCTTTGGTGGCGCTCGCGGCTGCCGTTGTGCGCGTGCCAACGCGTCCTGATGAAGCTGTGCGTGATCTTGCAGCCCTACGCGCACGTGCCGATGCCCCGTGGGTGACGACGCTGTGGCAAGGTGAAGCCGAGTTGCGAGCCGGCAATGTCGGCCGAGCGTTGGCGTTGTGGCAGGGCAGTCTGAGCGGTCAACCGCGGGATGTCGCGGTGCTGCGTCGGTTGGCGCGACTGGCTGCCGACATGGGTGACTACCAAGATGCCACCGACCGGCTGCAGAGTCTCTCTACCTCGGGATGGGCTTGTGCTGAGGATCGTTTACTGCTGGCTCGGTTGTTGTCGCGGATTCGCAAGGACAACGAGGCGGCGCTGGTGGTGTTGGATGCTGGCTTGGCAGACGCGGGACTGACACCGCTCAACCAGGCGCGACTACTCACCGAAAAGGCCGCGGTGGCCACGTTGGCGCGCAAAGAAGTGGCGCCGATGGCCGAGGTGTCGCGGTGGTTGGATGCCGCTTTGGACGTAGCGCCCGATCTCCCCGAGCTTCTGTATGTGGCGGCGCTGGTGGATGAGCGCGCCGGTGCCATCGACAAGGCTGTGGCGTCGTTGGAAGCTGCAACGGAGTTGGCCCCCGATCGCCCCGAACCGGCGTTGCGTTTAGCGTTGCTGACTCGCGACGAAAATAGCACTGCCGTGCAGGTGATTGCCGCGGCCCAACGAGAGGCACCTACCTACGTACCGCTGTACCTGGCTCACGCGTGGTTGGCGCTCCAGGCAGGCAATAATGGCGCAGCGGCCGATGCAATTCGCCGTGCCGCTGACCAAGATCCCGAACGCTACGTACGCGAGCATCGTCTGGATGCCTTTGTTGATTTGCCGCAAACCCACGCGAATCTTGCTCGGCTGCTTACCACCGCCAGCCAGCGTCATAGCAATTCGATGCTCATCACCGCGACGGCGATGGCGCTGTATTTCGCCGACGATCTTGGCAAAGCCGACCGCACGCTTGGGCAGGCACTTAAGGCGGATCCCGACGATGTCGGCGCGCGTCTCTACCGTGCAGTCATTGCGTTGACTCGCAAGAAGGTGGCCATTGCGAAGAAGGATTTGCAGGCGGCGCTGAAAGCCGATTCCCAGCATGTCATCGCCAGACTGTACCAGGCGCGCTTGCTCCTGGAAACGAAGCGCGCTCCCCTTGCAGAGCGTATCTGTCGAGATTTGTTGGATAAAAATCCTATCGACGTGACTGCTCGCCTAGGGCTAGCACAGGCTTTGGCGGCGCAGGGAAAGCGGGAGGCCGCGCGGGCTGAGGCTCAACAGGTGTTGGGGATGCGCGCAACCGACCGGGAGGCGCTGCGATTCTTGGTCGGGTTGGAGCGTCGTACGTCGGAGAGGACCAGCCGGTGAGTCTGTCCGGAGCTACCACACCTGAGAGGCCAGCGGCCACAAAGATGCCGGCACCGAGCCGCATCCTCGGCCTGCTGTTGGTTGGCTTGTTGCCACTGTACCCGCTGGTCCCGCGCTTTCCTCTGCTCGGCCCGTTCGGGACCGACGACCTGATTCCTTTGCTGGTGGCCGGCGCATGTGTGCTGCCGTTGTTGCGCCGCAGGGTCTGGCGTTGGCGCCTGCCGTTGCTCTGGATGCTTGGGTTATTTGTTAGCATCGCCACGGTGGCCGCCATGGCAACCGCGACATCCGGAATCGGCGTACTTACGGCGGTGGTACGGGTGCCCGCGCGCTTCGCGCTCTACGCTGTGTTATTTGCGGCTGTGCAGTTTTGCCTGGATGGGCGAGGTCGTCGTCGACTACTCGTAGCGCTGAGCTTGGTTGCGGTCTTTGAAGGTGCGGTGGGTGTGGGGGCCTACTTGTTCAAGGTGCAGGCCCCGGGCCAAATGGGCATGCTCCATTATCCGGCGGAGCAAATGCCCATCGACGGGCGTGCGCGCGTACAGGGGACTTTCGGTGGGGCGGTGCCGCACGGGCACCCGTTCCTCAACCGGGCGAATTTCTATTCGGCCTATCTCGTGGTCGGCTTGGGGGCGTTGGCGGCGTTGTTGGAACGGCGTCGGACTCGGGCTGTTGTTGCCGTGGGTGCGGCGTTCGTGATGGGCGGCATTCTCGTGTCGTTTACCCGCATGAGCCTGATGGCGGCAGTCACGATGGGCTTGACCCTGTTGCTGTTGCAGCGCCGGACCTGGCGATGGGTGGTTGCGGCCGCTCTGGCAGTGACGCTGGCGGTGGTTGTGGTGCCGGCGCTGCGGGCACGCTTCTCGGATTTCAATACCGATCGTTTGCAGCAGTGGCGGCTCGCGGCGCGTGTGATTGCAGCACATCCTGCGCTGGGAGTGGGTGACGGTCGCTATTTGGAAGAGGCCTATCGACTCTCTGACGGTATTGTTGTCCCCGAGGTGCAAACACCACACAACTCTGTGCTGTACGCCATGGCGAGTTATGGAGTTCCAGCGGGTTTGGCGCTCATGGGCGTGTATGTGTGCGCTTTGTGGCTGGCGTTGGTTGCTTGGCGGCGACGTCGAGACGCGGTGAGGGTGGCCCTGGTGGCCACCGTGGTGGCGTTTATCGGCCACGATTTTACCAACAACTTGTTCTTCATTCCTGAGGTGGCGTTGGTTTGGTGGTTGCTGGTGGCTGCTTGCAGTGGTGAGGATTGAGTCGTGACGTTGGCGGTGGTCATTGTTAGCTACAACGTGCGAGAGCTGCTCTTGCGCTGCCTCGGATCGTTGCCGGATGACCTAGAAATCATCGTGGTGGACAATGGTTCCACCGATGGTTCCGTGGCTGCGGTGCACGCCGCCTATCCGCGCGTGCAGGTGCTCGCGCTCACTGATAATCGCGGTTATGGCGCGGCCAACAACCTCGGGGTCGCGGCCACCTGTGCCGATGCAATTTTGTTGCTAAATCCCGACACTGAGGTGCCCTCAGGCGGGGTGGAGCAGATGCAACAGGCGTTGTCACGGGCGCCAGCGGCAGGTGCGCTTGGTTTCCGACAAGTGGATCAGCATGGCGAGTGGCAGCTGACGGTAGGTCCGCCGCCGTGGTTATCGCTTGAACTTGTGCGCAAGCTGATCCAAGGCCGGTTGGACCATGGCGCAGTGCGCTTGCGGCGGTGGATCGAGCGCTGGCTTGGCTCGCAACCTCGGCCCGTACCATGGGTCGCCGGCTCGTGCCTGTTGGTCCGTCGTGCGGCGTATCGTGAGGTGGCCGGTTTTGACGAGAAGTTCTTTCTGTTTTTCGAGGACATAGACCTCTGCCTGCGGTTGCGGCGAGCGGGTTACGATGTGCTCTACGAGCCTGCGGTGACGGTGTTGCATCATCGCGGCAAGAGCGCGGCTACCGAACCGGGTCCGGCCGAACGCGCCTACCGACAGAGCCAATTGTACTACTGGCGTAAGCATCGTGGGACCTACGTGGCTTTTGCGGTGCGACTGTATCAATGGTTGGGTCACATGCGCCGTACGGGAGGGGCATGAGCCTGCGGGTGTTACATCTGATGGCTTCGGGCGAACGGGGTGGGGGTGCTGACCACTTGGTGGGTCTGCTCCCAGAGCTCGAAAAACTTGGTGTCGACTGCGAAGCGGTCACGAGCGCACAGGGGCCATTGTTGACTCGACTCTCGTCGTTGGGATTGCGCGCATCCTCGTTTGAGATGATGCAAGCGCGCGCGGATCCGCGGATTGCCTGGGGCCTGCGACGCCTGGTTGCTGAGCGGCATGTCGATCTGGTGCATTGTCACGGTACGCGGGCGGCGTTCTACGCAGCCATGGCGCGGCTGCCGTTTCCCATGGTGTACACGGTGCATGGCTTGGCTTTTCGTCAGCATGTGGCGCCATGGCGCCGGTATGCGCTCGGCGCGGCAGAGGTGTTGGCGGTGGCAGGGGCTCAAGAGCTGGTGTCGGTCTCGGCGGCCGATTTGGCGCTCTTGCGGCGTTGGCATTGTCTGGATAAGCGACGTGGAACCCATATTCCAAATGCCGTGGACGCCAAGCGCTTCTTTCCGGGGAGCAATCGCGTGCTCCGCGAAGAATGGCGAGCCGGAGCCAATACGTTTGTGATCGGCACGGTGGCGCGGCTGGTGCCGCAAAAGGCCGTGGAATTGTTGGTGGCTGCGGCCGCGACGTTGCCCCGCACCCTTGTGGTGGTTGCTGGCGACGGGCCGCTCCGAGACGAGTTGGAACGCCAGGCGCACGAGACAGGAGCGCCCGTGCGCTTCTTGGGTGCCCGCGACGATATTCCCGAATTCTTGCGTGCGCTCGACCTGTTTGTGTTGCCCTCGCGTTGGGAGGGGGAACCGATCGCGCTCATCGAGGCAATGGCCTCGGGACTGCCGTGCGTGGCCGCGGCCAACGAGGGTGCGTGCGAGTTGCTTGAGCATAACCAAACCGGGTGGTTGGTCCCCGTCGGTGATGCCGGCGCCTTGGCGGCTGCGTGTCTGCATCTGCAGGGGGTTCCGGAAGAGCGCCAACGGTTAGGGGGGGCCGCGCGCGCCAAGGTGGCATCGCGGTCCTGGGCCGCTGCAGCGGCGGCGTTGTTGCCTGTTTACCGTGCCGCAAAAGAGGTCCAAGGCCGCGATGGGCATGAGGAACCATAACACCATGACCGCATCACCATGGATTCGCTGGGCGGCGCAAGGGACTGCGGTGCTTACCTGGGGCCTGCTCGCGGCGGCGTTGGCACCGGCGGCGTTGGCATCCTTGCCTGTGGGCGCACTGGCGTTGGTTGTCGTGGTTGGGGTGGGGGCTTGGCGGCAAAACCGCTGGGGCCGCGCGGCCGTTATGCTTGGTGCGGGCCTGTCGGCCTATCTTGGCAGTCTGTGGCTACTCCCCGATGGACGGCTGTTGGGTGCGACGCTTGTGGCGGTGGTTGCTACAGCTTGGTTTTTGGCCAGTCGTCGATCGTGGGCACTGATCGGCGGGGTGGCAGGGGTTGCAGCCATTGCTGTGACTCGGGTGCTGGAGCGCTCTGCCTGGGCGGCCGATGCGCCGCTGTTTGTCGGTTTGGTGACTGCGCTTGGATTGGGTTTGTTGGCGGTTGTTAGCACGCAGGCGCTGCGTCGTTATCGGATCTCCAGTTGGCTTATGGCCGCAACAGTAGCGCTTGCGGTGGTGAGCGCTGTTGTTCGGAACAGCCTCGGTGTCGCATTTTCCAATGGCGGGTGGGGTGCATGCGAATTGACAGCCGACACCACGCTACCTGACGTCGATGCCTGTGGCAGTTTGGAGAGGGCGCGAGCCAGCGGCGATCGTGAGGCCGCCTATGCGACGGTAGCGTTGGCCCTCGAAGCCAACGCCGATCCCACGGCGCTGCGTCGCTTGTGTCCACGGGGCAATGCTTTTGGGACGGCCGCGCCGGGGTTTTGGTCGCTGTTGGGGCGCGCTGTTTGCCGTTCGACCGCGGGCTGGCCTGAGGATGCCGCGCAAACACTGGTTACTTTTGCGGCATGTGAGACGCCTGGTGCCGGGCCACTGTGCATGGTGCCAACTGCACCAGTTGCCTGGCGCGGTTGGGTGGTCCGCTTGGCTGCCGATCGATTGATGGAGGCCGGGCGAGTCTCTGAGGCGGAGGTTTTGTACGAGCAGGCAGCCGCGCAGGGTGATCGCTACGCGGTGCAAGACCATGTCCGTGCCTTGCTCGATCGCGGTCGGCGACCCGCACGCGAGGCGGCCGACATGGGGCCTTTGGTGCGCGCCTGGCTCAACCAGGGCCCTGCCGATGCTGCAATGTGGGAGGCTTGGAATGCCAGCCTCGATTTTACCCACGTGGTCTCTCCGGAACGTTCGGGGTTGCGGACCTTCGGTACCCCGTCGCGGTTGGCGAGCTATCTCGATCCTGTCGAAGAGCGTCGCGCGTTGGCTGTCATTGCCAAGTACGTGCAGGCCTCTGGTTTTGTGTTGCCGTTGCCGCCGGGCGGTGAATTGCCGGCGGCCCTGTTGCTGCGGTTCAAGAATCGTCGCGGGCTGGAGCTAACCTTGCGCACCGACAGCGGCGCGAGCTTGGTCCTGGCATGCTACGTTCCTGAGCCTGGGGACAATCGCCAGGTCGTCACGCTCCCGGCCGCCGGTTGCGAGGGCGAGTGGGCCGATGCGCTGGTGGAGCCGCGCCAGTGGCTTTCGGGGCACCTGACCCGCATTGATATCATGGGTGAATACAGCCTGGCCTATCTGCGCGCGGTGCCGGCCCCCGAGGTGACACGATGAGCAGCGCCAGAATACTCGGGGTGGCGCTTCTGGCATTCGCGGGCGCGGTCACGGTAGGTGAGGGAGCCACGGGGGCGGCGCTGGCCCTGTTGGCCGTGGGTTTTTGGGTGCACCGGCGTCAGTTGGATGGGCAGCTTTGGCACGAGCCGGAGGTCGTGGCACCCCTGTGGGGCCTGCTGGTTTGGGCGCTTGCGGGCATGGCTGCCTGGGGCCTGGGCGGCGAGCCTTTACTCAAGCCGAGCGA
>JAKLEG010000390.1 GCA_022703175.1 Myxococcota bacterium
CGACTTCGAACACGGCGGTGCGGATGCCGCGGCGGGCAAAGAACAGCGTCGCCATCACGGTGGTGCATTCGAAGAAGGTCGGGCGGGTGGGGCAGAGGTGCTCCACGGCGCGAATTTCGTCATAAAGTGTCAGGACCTCCTCTTCAGGGATGGTCTCGGCGCCGATGCGGATGCGGTCGGCAAAGCGCAACAGGTGTGGGGAGCTGAAGAAGCCTACCGGCTCATCGGTGGTCTCCAACGCACGCGCAAGCAACGCCGACGTTGAGCCTTTGCCGTTGGTGCCTGCGACGAGCACCATGCGCGTCAGCCCCTCTTGGGGGTTGCCCACGGCCTTGAGAAGAGCGCGCGTGGAGTCGAGGCCGAGCTTGATGCCGTCAGCCGTGCGATTGAAGAGGTCCCGAAGGGTATCGCTGTAAGACGTCACAGCAGTTGGCAAGCTCGTAGAGCTTTAGAACTCAAACTCGTCCATCGGGCGAAGAATGTTCAACCGGGAGTCCCCCAGTTCGGCAATCTGCGCTTTGAGCACATCGTGATAGGCGGGTTTCAGGTGATACAAAAGCACGCTGACATCGGTTTGCGGCTTGAGCTTCTTCAGTTCCGCCGCCATCGTTTCGGGGGTGAGGTGGCCAGACACCTGTGCCAGCTTGCCCATGTGGTTGGGGAAACTGACCTCGAAGATGAACGCCCGCAGGTCGGTGAGCTTGTTCAGTTCTTCCCACAGCTCGTCGGTGACGCCAGTGTCGCCCGAGTAGACGATGGTGCCCGCCTTGGTGGTAACAAAAATTGCCTGGCAGTCGACCGGGTGCTTCACCGGCACCGTGCGCACAGTGTAGTCCCCGATCTGGAAGGTTTGCCGGGGCGTGACGCGCATAAGGCGCAACGTTGGGCGTTGCTCTGGGTCGCTGGGGTTCGGGATTTTTGTGAAATCGGGCCAGATGACATCGTTGAAGATATGTTTTTCGAGCGCTTGCGCGGTGAACTCGGCCGCGTAGATATCCACCGGCTTCTTGCGCACGCCGATGACATTGTCACCCAACAGCGGCAGGTCGCGCACATGGTCGAGGTGAACGTGGGAGAGCACCACGTTATCAATGCGCGCTTGTTCCGCCACGGTGAGGCCGCGGGTCAGGGCACCAGCGTCCAAGGCCAGGACATCGTCGACGATGAAGCAGGTCGTGCGATGGGTGGGGGACTCGCCGCCGTGACATCCTAGAACGCGTAGACGCATGTCGCCTCAACTTCCCGTGTTACTGCTGACGTCACCACAACCCGCCTAATTTCGCAAAAAAACGGCCGTTGCTGTGACCATTGACGGACGCGACCGAAAAGCCTGGGAGAGCTCCTAGATATCCCCGAACTTCTCTTTCATTTCGAGGAATTCGAGGAACTCGCGGAGCTTGCCAACGTCGTGAATGGCGATACCCAATTCGGTGACGTGGGCGAGCTTGGCGCGCACCAGCTTGTTGATGACATCGTTGACCGGTTCGACATCGAGGCCGATCTTGGCGGCGATCTCTTTGACCGCGATGTCGATATGCACGCCATCGGGTTGCTGCTTGCCCATCCGAGAGGCGCTGTGCGTGAGAAAATGCACGACGCGCGAGTTGTGATCGCGCAAGAGCAGATTCTCGATCTGGTCGTCGGCTTCTTGAAGCCGTTGCGAAAGCTTCTTGATCATGCGCACGGCAATTTCAGCGTTGCCGCGCACCATCGCTTCGAACGTCTTCGGGTCGATGACCAAAAGCTTCGCGGCCTCGTCGACGGTGGCGGTGGCGGACCTGGGTTTGTTGTTCAGGATCGACATCTCGCCGAAGAACTCGCCGGCTCCAAGTGCGACCAGCGTTTTCTCAACGCCGCGCACGGTCATGGAGATCCGCACCTTGCCGGATTGGATCACGTACATTTCTTTGCCGGTCTCGCCTTCGCGGAAGAGCACGTCGCCCTTCTGGAATTCGTGACCAAATCGTTCGTAGAGAGGATCTTCGCCCGCCATAGCGGAACTCCTATCAGACGCCTTCAAAACAAGTCAAAAAGGGTAACCTTGGGCACGCGTCTACTTCGTCTTCATGGTGGTCACGCCGTCCCAGTCTTGTCCTGGTGGATGGTCCTTCATATAGGCGCAGCGTTCGATGTACATGCCAGACGCAAAGTCATTCGGTTTCAACTCGGTGCGGATCTTCTCGAACAGCACCACCGCGTCGTCCCACTTTTGACTCTTGAACAGCGCCAGCGCCTGGTGGAACGCATCAATCACCGCTTGGGCTGCGGCATCTGGTTGGCCCTTGCCCATCAGCTCGAAGATGCGCACCGGCTCCTTCTTGCCTTTGACGCGCACCGAATCCATCTCGCGCACGTAGACGTCAGCCTTGGCGGCTTCGAGCGTGAACTCGCTGATGATGATGTTGGTGCCATACTGCTTGTTGATCCCCTCAAGCCGAGAGCCCAAATTCACGTTGTCGCCCATGACCGTGTAGTCGAAACGCGAGTCGGAGCCCATGTTGCCGACGGCCATGGGGCCCGTGTTCAAGCCGATGCCGATATCGATGTTGGGCAGGTTCTGCGCGCGCCATTGGTCTTGCAGCACCCTAAGCTCTGCCATCATGTCGAGCGCGGCGAAACAGGCTCGGGTTGCGTGGTTGGGGTAAGCGATCGGGGCGCCGAAGATCGCCATGATCGCGTCACCCATGTATTTATCGAGCGTGCCGTCGTACTTGAACACCAGGTTGGTCATGGGCGTCAGGTACGAGTTCAGCAAGTGCACCAGCTCCTCAGGGGAGAGCCGTTCGCTGATGGTGGTGAAACCGCGAATATCGGAGAAGAGCACCGTGCAGATCTTGCGCTCGCCGCCCAGCTTCAGCTTGGTGGGATCCTTGAGCATTTCGTCGACGACGCTCTTGGTGAGGTAGAACTGGAAGGCCTTACGAATTTTGCGCTTCTCTTTGCCTTCGGTGAGGTAGCCGTGCACGGTAACACCGACAAAAGTAAGTGCCACTTGCAGCGTTGGCAGCACGTTGAGCATCCAGGTGCCGCGCGAAAAGACAAACAACACGTCGATCCAATACAGCCCAAACGCAAAGGCGATCGTGGCTAACAACCCGCCCCACACCGGCACCCGCGGCATAAACAGGCCGAGCAAGATGCCCAACAGCATGTAGGCCATCATCTCGACCATCGCGAAGCCGAAGTAACGCTCCAGATGCAGGCCGTCGAGCACGTTCTGAACCACTTGGGCGTGGATGTAGACCCCAGGCGTGGCGCCCGAGAATGGGTTGGGGCGCAGGTCGAACCAACCGAGCGCGGTCATGCCGAACAGGATGACTTTGTCTTTGACCATCTCGGGCGGCACCGTGCCATCAATGAAATCGGCCACCGAGTAGGTCGGGAAGTATTCCTCGGGCGCCTTGTAGTAGTTGATGAGCAAGCGCCCATGCATGTCGGTGGGAATGGTGACGTCGGTGCCCGAGAGCGTGATGCTATCCAATGTGTGTGGCCAGAGCTGGCCCTTGATCGGCCGCGGCTCGCCACCAAAGTACTTCGCGGCGACTGACAAGCTGAGCGACGGGTACAACGCGTCGTCCTTGCGCTCGACCATCCACAACCGGCGGATGGGGCCGTCGGGATCGGGATAGGCGTTGAAGTAGCCGAAACCTTTGGATTTTGCCGCGATGCTCGGGAGCGGCGCCAACGCCGCCACGATCGGGCGAACCTGCAGCTTGTTCATCGCTTCATCTTGAACCGGCTCCAGCATTTCGATGGTCTGCCCGCCCACCTCTTGGGTCGAGAATTTATAGACGTTGCGGATGGCCACCGGCTCCAGCGCCTTCATCATCGCGTCGCGCCCGCCGGCCGGAATGCCGCTGACCTCGGATTCGTGTTGGAACGTCACGAAGCCCATCACCGTCTGCGGGCTCATGCTGACACCATTGGCCAGCGCTTCATCGGGTGAGAGGCTCGCGACTTCCTTCGACATCGTCGCGTAGAACTCTCCGGAGGAGCGGGCCCAGTCGGTGAGGCGTTCCCGGGCGCGCGCCAAGGTCTTGGCGCTGTCGTCTGCGGCCTTGCGTGCCTCGCTGAGCGGCTGGCGCGCTGCGGGAGCTTTCTGCGCCTTCAGTTTCTTTTCCAACTCTTGCAGCGCTTCTTGCGAGGCCTTGTTGGTGCGCTCGGCGTCCTTGAATGCGGCGATGAGCTCAGCGTTGCGTTTGGCCTCGGGGCGTAGCTCAGCCTTTTCATAGTCTTCAACGAAACGCTTGATGGTGACGTACGAGGAGTTTTTGTCCTCGTCGGCAAACACGGCATCAAAGCCAATCACTTTGGCGCCTTGCTCGGTGGCGCGGCGGATAAACTCGCCGATGATCGTGCGGCTCCAGGGCCACAGGCCGTAACGTTCGATCCCTTTTTCATCGATCGCGGCCACTGTGACTTTGGGCGGCGGCAGCGCGCGGTCGCCACCGCTACGGTATTTCAGGTCGAGCGCCTTCAAATCCAATAGGTGGATGAAGCCCTTTTTCGAGAGCGGCCCGAACTCGAAGAACTCGTTTTCAATGGTGCAGTGGATGCCAGTGAATCCGCAGGCGATCGCCATGGCGATCAAAAAGGGGAGGTGTCTCTTGATCCAGACGACGGGCTTCTCAAACCTCACGTTGGCTCCTTGGCCCGACCACGGCCATGCACGACCAAAACAACGGATGCTGTGCGTATGTTCAACACCATATCGGGGTGCCACACCAGATGCACGCTCTCGATCGATACCCTGGTCCTTGGGGGTGTTTCAATACTCGCGGCGCGCGGCTTGCCATCGCGCGTGCATCGTTATTACGCTGGTAGCGATGCTCCGAATCATTGCCGTGGCGTGGATCTGTGTCGTGGTTGGCTGTGGCCGCGACGAGCCGCGCTTTATTTCGACCCTGTTGCCGACCGACACCACCGACACGCTGGGGCCGTATCGCATTGAAACCGAGGTCTATGCCCCCAACGGGGTCTACAGGCTCCTGGTTCGGGTCGAAGGCGATGCGGCGGGAGTCGGGTTCGGCGAGCTGCCGTTTGTTGCGATGGATGAAACCCGAGAGGGCGGTTCGTTCTACGTGGAATTGCCTGGCCGCCCCGTGGGCACGTTGACCCGCTATTACCTCTACCTGGCGGATGGTAAGCGCACCGGCGGCGGTGCGAGCGTGGTGTTGCCGGATGGGGCCCCCGAGACGTTGGCCGCGTTTGCCATTGTTGCGCCTGCGCGCTGAGCGTTAGCAGCAGGAACCCGAGCCGCAGGGAGACAACGGCTCGACGAAAAAGCGCTCCCCAAACAGGCTGGAGGCGAAATCGACCCGTAGTCCTTGGCCTTCCTGCACCAGCGGCTGCTCTTGCGGCCCTACCAGGAACACGATTCCTGCGACATCGAGTTTTTGGTCATCGACTTTTGGCTCATCCAGAGCCATCCCCATTTGGGGGCCACCTCAACCAAAACCGCTAACAAACACTCGCACGCCACGTTCGGGATGCTGTTTCAAGATGCGCAGGAGCTCGGTTTGGGCGCGCGCGGTGACTTCAATCATGTCATGATCCTCCAGCCACAAGATACTAGCTCGCTCGTTGCTAAGAGCCAGTCCCAAAGGCAAACGGTGCAAGGTTTGTTGGCGCCACGAGAGGATCTGTGACGACGTCGTAGCACCTAAGACGTCTTAGACTGCCTGACACATGTCTTAGATTGGGTCACACACGTCTTAGACTCGGCCACACACGCCCTAGACTTGCCCACACACGCCCTAGACTTGCCCACACACGCCCTAGACTTG
>JAKLEG010000391.1 GCA_022703175.1 Myxococcota bacterium
ACAGTTTGATCTGCTGGCGTTGCTCGGAATGCAGCCACCGGCGCCGCCTCCGGTTTCTGAGCCAGGCCCACCGCGGCCGCCGAGGGTGGAAGAGCCGCCACCCCCCGAGGTGATCCCGCCACCTGAGGTGGTGGTGCTCAAGGCCGAGAACGTGGACATCCTGAGTTACCGCGAACTGTTGGCGGCCACGGCGACGCTGGCCAAGTCAACGACCGCGGAGGATCTGGTCACGCAAGGCCTGTTGAACTGGGCCCGCTATCGTCTGGCGACCACCTATGGCGACGTGAACGCGCGCGCCGAGCTCATCACGTTTGCATCAGCCAAACCGCCACTGCCCAAGCTCGATGGTCTTGGGATTGCCGCGGTGGTTGGCGGCCTGCACCTGAGTGGCAAAACACCTTTGGCTCGCAGCCTGGCCCAACGTTTTGAGAAGGGCAAACACAAGGACGCACCGCAGCTGCTCTACGTGTTGGCCACGACGTTCGACAAGAAGCCTGAATGGCTTCGGGGCCAGAAGCTTTTGGAGCGGGTCTTGAAGCTGACACCCGTGCTGCCAGATGCTGTCTGGCTAAACCACCATTTGGCGCTGCTGCTTGCCAAAGACAAGACGGCGGTCGCGGAAGCGTTGACCACGTTCGTCAGCAAAACCAATGACGTCGATTGGGTGGTGCGAGCGGCAAGCGATTTGGCCGCGGCCGGTGAGCTCGGCACGCTGGACGCCGTGTTGGCGCCGCTTAGCGATGTCACACAGGCAGAGCTCGTGCCGTTGGCGCGTCGCCCGGCGTTTTTCAAGTGGCTCATCCGCAAACGCCTACGTGCCGGTGATATGGCCGGTGCCCTGGAAGCCGCCACCGCTTGGAGCAAACTGGTCCCCGATTCGAGCGAGGCGTTGGTGGAGCTTGCGCGGCTGACCGCGGTGACGGGTGGGGATGCTGCGGCGATCCTGAAGGCGTTGCCAGAGAGCGCTGGGACGGCGGAGCGCGCGCGGTTCTTGGCCGAAGAGGTGCGCTTGGCGCTCAGCAAGGGGAATCGCGAAGGCGCTGAGAAGGCGATGGCGGCGCTTTCGGCGTTGGATGCCAAGGATGCTGCCGGCTGGGCGAAGTTGTGCGAAGGAATGTTGGCGGAACAGGCTGGCGACCTCAAAGCGGCGCGGGTGGCCTACTTGGCAGCAGCCAAAGGCCGACCCAAATTCGCCGAGGCTAAGCTGATGCTGATTCACGTCACCAGTGACAAGCCAGCGTTGGAGCTGAAGCGCCTCTCCGACCTCGACCGCACCACCGGTTTGCCTGAGGCGACATTGGCGTTGGCTCGCCTGATGCGAGAGCGGGGCAACCCAGGAGGTGCCAGCCAGCTTTTGGAGCGCGTGCTGTGGACGGCGCCGACCCTTGGCAATCCCGTGGATCTGATTCTGATGTGGGCCGACACCTTGGACCAAGCCGGGCAGTCCAAGCGCGCCGAAGCGGTGGTGAAGAGTCTACACGAGGCGCAACCGTCCGATTTGCGGCTGGTTCGGCAACTGGTGGCGATGGCGCACCGCGCGGGCCGCTTTGATGCGGCCGTGGATTGGCACCGCCTGGTGGTCGACGCTGAGCCCAAGGAGGCAAAACCGAAGGTCGAGCTGGCGAGACTGCTCAATGACGCCAACAAAGCCATTGAGGCCCAGCTGGTGCTGGATGAGTTGTTCAAGGGTAACCCGACGGCAAAAGATGCCGAGAGTCTGGCGGAAATGGCACGGGCGTGGTCATCTCGCGACCCGTACAAGGCCAAAGAGTTGTTCAATGAGTCGTTGCGACTCAAACCCGACGCTCGCACGTATATGCTTTTGGGTGAATCCGAAGAGAAGCGCGGCAAAACCGACGAGGCGCAAGTGGCCTATCGGAAAGCGGTGGAGCTCTACCCCGAATGGGTCGACCCTGGGTTGCGCCTGGCCCGCATCGCCATCGAGAAGCGCGCGTTTGCGGAAGCCGCGAAGGTGTTGGAGCAACTGTTACAGAAGAACTCGCAAAACCTGCGTGCGACCGAGCTGTTGGCCGATTCCTTGGCCGAGCTCAACAAACCGCGCGAGGCTGTGCTGCGTTACAACCAGGCGCTGGCGATTGGCGGCGACAACGCCGGATTGTTAATGAAGGTCGCCAAGTTGCAGATCCAGGTGTTGGATCAAGCCGAAGAATCAATCCGCACGTTGCGTCGTGCGGTGAAGGCCGACCCGAAGAATGCCGAAGCCCACTACTACTTAGGTTTGGCGCAAAAGGACCAAGGCAACTTGGTCGAGGCCAAGAACGAATTTGCAGCCTATCTACGTTTGACCCCAGACGGCGAGTACGCAAGCGACGCCCGTCGCTTTATCGCCGACCTAGAGAAAGACTAAGCCCATGCTCGATCATCGCGAATTTCTTCATGATCCTGACGTTGTACTGCTTCAACTGAAGCGCCGCGGCGTGGACGTCAACACCATCAACAAGCTTACGACCTTGGCCGATGAGCGCCGCCGCGCCATCCAAAAGGTCGAGGCGCTGCGCCACGAGTTGAACCAAGCGAGCGCCAGCGTGCAAGAAAAGGCCAAGGCCGGCGACCAAGCAGCGGTCGAAGCCGCACGCGGCAAGCTCAAGGCGCTCAAGGCCGACATCAAAGAGGGCGAGGACGCCCAAGCGAAGTGTGACCAAGAGCTGCAGGAGATGATGCTCAACGTTCCGAACCTGCCGCAAGCTTCCGTGCCCGATGGTCCCGATGCCTCAGGCAATCGGGTCGAGCGCGTGTGGGGCGAGCCTACAAAGCTTGCGTTTGAACCCAAACCGCATTGGGAGATTGGCGAAAAGCTTGGCATTTTGAGCTTCGACCAAGCCGCTAAGATTTCTGGCGCGCGCTTCGTGGTGTACCGGGGCGCGGGGGCCCGGCTTGAGCGGGCGCTCATCAGCTTCATGCTCGATTTGGCTCGCGAAAATGGCTACACCGAGATGGCGCCGCCGATTTTGGTCAAACCGGAGTCGATGCAAGGCGCTGGCCAGTACCCGAAGTTTATAGGCGAAAGCTACGAGACACTCGACCGCGAGTACGTGCTGATTCCCACTGCCGAGGTGCCACTCGTTAACATCCACCGGGATGAGATCTTGGACGAGGAGGCACTTCCGGTGCGCTATGCCGCCTACACCCCGTGTTTCCGTCGGGAGGCGGGGGCTGCGGGCAAAGACACCCGCGGCTTGATTCGCCAGCATCAGTTCAACAAGGTGGAGCTGGTGGCGTTCACGACCCCCGACAAGAGCAACGAGGAGTTGGAGCGGCTCACAGGCAACGCCCAAGAAGTCTTGAAGCGCTTGGAGTTACCGCATCGGGTGGTGAGCTTGTGCACGGGCGATTTGGGTTTTGCCTCCACCAAGACCTACGACCTGGAGGTCTGGTTGCCTGCGCAGGATACCTACCGCGAGATTTCCAGCTGCTCGAATTGCGGGGAGTTCCAGGCTCGCCGTGCCCAGATCCGTTATCGCCCTGCGGGGGCCGATGCCAAGAAAGCCAAGCCGCGCTTGGTGCACACGCTGAACGGCTCCGGGATCGCGGTGGGTCGCACCACGGTTGCGATTCTAGAAAACTACCAACAGGCCGATGGTTCGGTGGTGATTCCGAAGGCGCTGGTGCCATACTTTGGCGCCGAGCGGATCACCGCCGCATAAGACTCGCTACGGCACCAGGTTGTGGCAAGCGAGCTTCACGCTCTTGGTGGGGCTGTCGATCCACGCGACGCAAACTCGCTCGGTGTTCGTGATGTCCTTGAGGACGCGGACCTTGGGCATACTCGCGGTGTCATTGCCCGAGATGCCATTGTTGGCGTCGGAACCACTCAGGCCTTGCCAACTGCCTCCATAGTACTGCCGAACATAAATATGTTGATTTTTTACGAAGGCAATGATCGGGCGATTGCCGCTCGTGTACCACGTGAGGCTTGCACCAGTGCCGCTATCAGCGGACGCAAATGCGAGCGTGATTGCACTCCCGCCAGCACCCTGCCAACTACGGTCACTGCCGTTCTGTTGCATTTGTGCCACATGAATCGCACCCGAGGTGCCCGCTTGCCAGGCGACCACCGGGTTTTCTTGGTTGTCCAACGTGATGGCTGGCTTGAACCCCGTGCTGGTGATGTCAAAAATGCCGTTGATGCCCTTGGTGTCCGACTCGGCGGGTAACAGATCTACACCCCAGGCGGCACTGCCGTTCAGGCCGATGAGGTTACGCACCATGACATCGCCTTGGTTGACGTAAGCCACGAACAAGGCGCCACCAGACTTTCGCGCGACTAATGCTGGCGTCGATTCGGTAGCGGACGTCTGATTGTGGCTCGTGAGGCCTGCGTTGGTACCATCGCTGCTGTTGCCCAGATGCGTCCAAATGCCGTTCTCATTGGCGTAGCGGGCCCGCACCCCATAGCTGTTGGCCATTGGATTGGTTTGCCACACCGCCACAGGAAGTGAGTTGGAGCCATCGACCCCCAACGCCACGGCCGGAAAGCTGCAGGGCTGCTCGACGCCGTTGCTGATGCCTGGGCTCATGTTGCTGTTATGACCGCTGGTGGTGTCGACGACCCCCGCGCGTGTCCAACTTCCCGAGAGCTGCTTCGCCGCATAGATGTTGACGCCTTCTGCGGTCTGTTGTGACCAGGCGACCATCGGCTCGCCATCGAGGGCGAGCATCAATGCGGGGTTGTTGGCGACATCGGTGGACGGACTGGCGCCGATGCAGCCGAGGTCGTTCCAGGTGTTGCTGGCCCAACCGACCATGGCTAAGCAATTGGTGGAGGTCGTCGTAACCGCCGCCAGGGGATGGTTCAGCTTGTCGCCAATTAGATCGAGGCCTTTGGGCGGGCTGGCAAAGGTGCCAAGGGTCAGGGGTGTGGCGGGTGTGAAGCTGCCCCAAGCTGTTTGGCAGTTGCTGGCCGCGGCGCAATCTTCGTCAGCACAATCGGTTTTGGAGTCGCTGTCGTTGTCGACGCTGTCGTTGCAAGCGGTTTCGTTGGTGCCGGTGTTACATTTGACCGCGTCAACGTAGGCGCCCCCCTCGGTACCGAGCACGCACGCGCTGGTGGGGCAACTTGCCGGGCAGCCATTGCAGACCTTCGTGGTACTGGCACTGTTGGCGTAGGACACCGAGACGCAGTACCAGGCGGGAAAGCCGAGCCCGCCGCATTCGTTGTTGGCGGTGCAACCCTTGGCACAAAGGCCGGTCCCGGTGCTGTCACGTTTGACACACTGAAAGCCGGTTTCATTGCAGCTCATGTTGTTGTTGCTGCAGAACTCGCAGGTGGCCAGGTTGTTCACGATGACACAGGTTTTGCCTTGGTCGGCCTGGCAGTTCTTGGCGGCGCACGTGTTGGTGTTCGCACTGCAGATGCCATCCAAACAGGTTGGCGTCGCGGCAGGACAGTCGTTGTTGCCACTGCAGACGCTGTGGCAGACGCCATCCCGGCATTTGGGGGCATCAAACGAGCAACTGCCGTCGTTTTGGCATTCATGCAAGCAGGTGCCTGTGGTGGCGCCGCTCCGGTAGCATTGGTAGCCGGCTTGGCAGTCGGTGTTGTCGGTACAGGCGAATTTTCCGGCCTCAGGATCGGGCACGTCCACCGCGCAGCCCACGCTCAAGCCCAACAGCGCGCCAAAAACCCAAATTCTACAACCTGTTAGGCTCATGAGGCCCTCCTGAAAGGATGGTTGTGCCAAAACTGCCTGGCTTTCGCAAACAGCATTGTCTTTATGCGTTCTGTGTGGACAATGCGCCGATTTTGCCGAA
>JAKLEG010000392.1 GCA_022703175.1 Myxococcota bacterium
CTCGGAGCCTTTGGCCGATGAGCTGCGCCGCGCGTTCTTGTTTGGTGAGCCGGTGCCTGGGATCGAGTTGGAGTATCAATTGACCGAGAAGATCCTGCCCGCCGTGACCGTGGCCGACCTGCAAGCTCTTGCGACGACCGTGTTTGCGCCTGCGGGGTGGTTTGTTGCGGTGTTGGCGCCCGAGAAAGCAGGGCTGGTGGCGCCCTCCGAAGCGCAGGTGATGGCTGTTTTCGCCCAGGTGCAGGCGGCGCCCTTGGCTCCGCTCGCCGAAACGGCCATGACCCAAGAGCTTCTGGAAGTGGAGCCCGAACCTGGTCGTATTACGGCCGAGCGGAAGATTGCTGAGCTGGGCGTGACCGTGTGGCAATTGGAGAACGGCATCACGGTGGTGCTCAAACCCACCGATTTCAAAGACGACCAGGTGCTGATGCGGGCGCTGCGGTATGGGGGGACATCCACGGTGACCGATGAGCTGTTGGTGCCGGCCGGCAGCGCACTCGGAATTGTCAGCCAGAGTGGCTACGGGACGCATACTGCCGCGGAGCTGCCCAAGTTGCTTTCGGGGCACAAAGCCAGTGTGCATAGCTTCGTCGACGCTACCAGCGAGGGACTGGAAGGGGGCAGTGCCCCCGACGATCTGCCGACGCTCATGCGGCTCGTCTACTTGGTGATGACGGCACCGCGCTTCACAGAGGAAGGCTTGGCGTTGTATCGGCAGCACTTGGTGTCCGAGGTCGAGAACCGCGAACGCTCGCCCGAAAGCCACTTCCGAGATCTGGTGACTCGCACCCTTTGGCAGGAACATCCGCGGCGCCGCTCGTGGGAGCTCGGGGACTTGCCGGCGTTGGATCTCGAAAAATCGGCGGCTTTCTACCGTGCGCGTTTTGGCAATGCGCGTGACTTCCTGTTTGTATTCACCGGGCGTTTTGAGCCTGCGGCGTTGCGGCCGTGGGTTTTGCGCTACCTTGCGAGTCTCCCTGCCGAGGCGACGGTTCAAGGTGTGGTCGATCGCCATGTGGTGCCAGTTGACACCAGCGTCGAGCGCACGCTTCGCCAAGGGCTCGAACCCAAGGCCTTGGTGCGGCTGAGTTTCAACAAGGAGATCGGGAGCACGCCGAAAGAACGACGGCGTTTGGGCATGGTGATGGAGCTGGCGACCGACCTGATGCGCGATGAGCTGCGCGAGAAGCGCAGCGGCACCTATGGCGTAGCGGTGTTTCCAGAGATCGAGTTGAAGCCTGTGCCACGCGTGCAAGTGGGAGTGCAGTTCGGCTGTGCTCCTGAGCGGGTGGATGAGCTGAGCCAGGCCGCGCTTACGATCCTGGCGGGGTTGGCCGACAAACCGGCAAGCCCGGAGCGGCTGCAACAACTGAAGGCCACCGCGCGGCGAGCCCATGAGGCGCAGCTGCGCAATAATGGTTACTGGCTCGATTGGCTCGCAGGTAGTCTGTTGCGCGGCGAGGAGCCCCGGGAGCTGTTGGAGCTTGGCGCGGAGATCGACCATGTGACGGCGGCGGATTTGCAGCAGACCGCGGCCAAGTTTTTGGACCTGTCGCACCACGTTCGCGTGGTGTTGTTGCCAGAGGCGTCGGGCGCGAGCACGGAGGTCAGGCTCTAGCCTTCATTGGCCGGCTCGCATCTCGCAGGGTGGCTGAAGGGGGAGGTGCGGCCTAGCTTAAGAACGCGCCGAGGTCGTGCAGCAGGGTTTCAAGTTTGCCGACTTCGTACGTTTGTGAAAGCTTCAGGGTGTGCTTCTTGCCATGGCTGTTTTCCTCGATCGCGCCAGCCTCTTGCATCCAGGCCACGGCGTTTTGGATGAGCACGCGCGCGGCCGACTCGGGGCGACGCAGGTGGCCTTCGAGGTAGCTGCGCCGTGCGCGTTCGGTAGCACGCGCCACGAGCTCCTTTTCCCACAGCGGGAATTGGCGCAGGTCGCCCAGGGTGCTAGCCGTGGCCCAGTAGGCCTCGATGAAGCTGTCGAGGACGCCTGACAATAATTGCACCGCTTCGCGTTCGCGCACCACCACGCGGCCATCATCGTAGACGTCGATCCAGCCGCGCACCGCCAAGGTGGCCAACGTATCATCGAAATAGGTGTCGAATTGTGCGTCGGCGCGCCACAAGAACTCGCGCTTGAGCAGCCATGACAAGAAGCGGCAGTCGTCAGCAAGCTCAGGGGAGTTGGCCTGCACCCCGCCTCGGCGCACCAGGGCGCGACAGGCAATGGCGGCTGCCGCCATGTAGTTGATGACCGAATTCTTGTAAAAATCCAGGGAGATGCGCCGGTCTTCTACCACCCGATAGATCGGCTCACTATCGCCGCCGCCGGGCCTATCTACGGTGACAGCGCCCTCGTTGACCAAGCGATTGATCGCCTCCAGCACAGCCGGACCGCGGGTTTCTGAATTGGCCAAGCTGTCGGTCAGGCGGGCGGCAGCGCTGTCTAGGAAATCGACCAGTTCGGTGACCCTCTTGATAAAGGCCTGATGCGGCATGCCGCGACCCTTGTGGCCCAACAGCGCCGTGGCTGTGACGGCGGTGGGGGTGACCGAGGTGATGTGCGCGACGTCGTGCAAGATCTTGTAGCCTAGGCGAGCGGTTTCTTTGCGCCAGGCTTCGTCGTGTTCGGGCGCGGGGTCGCGTGGGAGACCTTTGGTCTCGGCAATCGCCTTGAGCGAAAGCGGCTGACCCAGTTGCACGTATACGCCGCCGTAGCGCGAGGTGAGCACGCTGGTGGTTTTGAGGAGGCCCGTCAGGTCTTCTGGTTTTTTGTCGGCCCCCTTGAGCTCACGTTCATAGGCGTTGGCCTCGATGATGCGTTCGTAGTCGACGCTCGCCGGGATGAACAAGACGTCGTCCTGCACGCCGCGCCGGTAGGCATCCACCACCATCGACAACAACCCGAGCTTGGGCATCAGCACTTTGCCGGTACGGGTGCGCGTGCCTTCGATGAAGAACTCCATCGAGGTGCCTTGGCGGACCAACTCGATTACGTAAGCGCGGAACACCGCGGCATACAGTGGGTTGCCCTTGAACGAGCGCCGCAGGAAGAAAGCCCCGGCGCGACGAAACAGGGCGCCCAGCGGAAAGAACGACAGGTTGGCGCCAGCTGCAATGTGAGGTGGTGCAACGCCTTGGTTCCACAACACATAGGAGAGCACCAGGTAGTCGACATGGCTTTTGTGGGAGGGGCAGAAGACCACCGGCGCTTTGCGAATGGCGGCCAGGGTGGTTTCTAAGCCTGGCTCATCCACCGTGATGCCGTCGTACAGGCGGTTGAAAATCCAGCTCATGATGTGTGAAAAGAAGCTGGTCGGCCGGGGGCTGTAGTTGGCGGCAATTTCTTTCAGATAACGGGTCGCGCGCGCTTCGATGCTATGGGCTGGTTTGCCACTTCTTTGTAGTTCGGCGGCGATTTCGTCCTTGACGATCGACTCACGTAACACACGTTTGGCCACCACGTCGAAGGTGGGGAGTTCGGGGCCGGCGATAACGCGCTCTTCGTCGGCGATGCGGCGGGTCAGCTCATGGCGCACCCGTCGGGCGAGGAGCTGGTCGTCCTCAGTAGGGTGTTCGGTGATCATCGCCTTTAGATCCACCGCGTCCCCCACACGTACGCGCGCGAAGTTGGTGACGATGGGTAAAGGGAGGCGTCGGCGTTGGCCGGGGCGGGCGCGTCGACCCAACAGGCGGTCGGTCCACGAACCCTTGGTGGCACCGCCTAGGATTCGGTCGGTCACGGCGTGCGGCACCAGGTAGATCGGTCGGTCGGTAAGTCGTTGGCTGGCTACCAACGCCCGCAGGTAGTCGTTCGCCTTGGGGTTGGGTGTGGCGCTGGACTCGACTCGCGCCGCTTCCAAGGCCAAGAACGCTGCTTCGCCACGCAGTACGATGTCGGCGAGCAACGATTCGCTGCGAGTGGGGGCGCGGTCACCGTAGCGCTTGCGCCAGGCGCTGGCCACGGTGCGGCTACGTTCCCGCCACAGGCGCCACAGTCGGTCCACCGGCTGCCACAACAACAGGTTGATGCCCCCCACAAACCGCGCCAACGGCAGCCCGAGGCGGCTCAGCGCGTGGTTGAAATAGAGCACGAGCCACGTGGAGCGCGCGCGACTGACATACACCACGGTGCCTTTGGCCGCGAGTTGACGGATCCGATCAGCGGCCTCGACAGGGTAGTGGATAGGACCGAACAGGCTTTCGAACACCAGGCGCAAGAGGCCGCCATAACGTTCGTGCATCGCAGACGAGGCCAGGATCTCCTGGTCTGGGCCCACCCGGCGTGTCTCAGAGGTCGTGTTCATGGGCTCCGTGCAGGTTGAGGAGGGTCAGCGCCGTGGCATGGGCACATCGAGGCTGAGCTCGATGCCAAAGACGCGCGTAATAATCGCAAACGCCAGGCCCAAGGCCAACAGCAGGGTGAAACTGGAAAGGACACCGACGGCGCCAAGCACTAACAACGCCAGCATCGCCGCGGCGGCGACGAGCGGCTCGGCGACACAGCGTAACGCATTCGGGCCTGGTGGCAAGTTGGGACGCAAGATCTGCATCAACGTGCTCGGCGGCTCGTCCTTTAGGCGATGCCAAGCCGTGTTGGCCGATTGAACCACCTCACGGGCGAGATCTTGCAGGCGGTCACTTAGCATTAGCGTTTGTTGGCGTCTCGCAGGCGTGTCGTGAGGACCTTGATAATGCCGCGTGAAATCTCAGGTTTTTCACTTAAAATTTCGCTGAAATCCTCCCGTTTGATCTTTAGCAAGGTGAGCTCGGACAAAGAGGTGACGCTCGCGGAACGCGGCTCGGCGTCGAGGATGGCCATTTCCCCAAAGCATTGGTTGGTGCCAAGCTTCGAGAACACGCGCTCGCCCGAGTGTACCTTCACGTGGCCGTCCACGATGAGGTACATCGCGTCCCCTTGGTCACCCTCCTTAAACACCAGACTGTCGGGAGCGAATTCAACCTCATCGGTGATCTGCGCGAGGGCCGAGAGTTCTTCGGCCGGGATCGTCTTGAAGAGGTCGACCCCCTTGAGGAACAGGACTTTTTCAATCGTGCTAATCACGCGGCTCGTCTCCACCTACCAACAAGGAAATCGGCGTCGGAGCATAAACCAAGCAGTGGCACCAAAGGAAGGGCTGCACAAGGCATGAGGGTTGAGGTATGGACATGGTCATGAGCGACGTGTCCGATAGCCCGGCTCAGCTTCTTCAGGAAGCCCGGCGTTTGTTGACCTTCCAAGGCGAGCTGGGGCTTTTGGGTTTGGACGTTTCCCCCGAGTTGTTGGCCCAGCGGGCATCCATCGCAACCGCACCGTGCGAGGCTCTGCCGCAGCGCAAAACCCCCGCAGCGACGTCACCGGCGGACAGTGGTATTCCTAGCACCTGGAATGCCACCGAACCTGCGTTGATGCTGCGCGAGTTGAGCACGGTGCTCGGCCCTTGCAGTCGCTGCAAGCTGAGTCGTACTCGAACCCACATTGTGTTTGGCGTCGGAAATGCCAAGGCGCGCGTGATGTTTGTCGGCGAGGGGCCGGGTCGGGATGAAGACCTTCAGGGCGAGCCGTTCGTGGGGGCTGCGGGCCAGTTGCTGGATAAGATGATCAAGGCCATGGGGCTTATGCGCAGCGAGGTCTACATAGCCAACGTGGTAAAGTGCCGACCGCCGAAGAACCGAGACCCCGAGCCGGATGAAGTCGCAGCGTGTGAGCCCTTTTTGAAGGCGCAGCTTGGTATCATCAAGCCGGAGG
>JAKLEG010000393.1 GCA_022703175.1 Myxococcota bacterium
GCCGTTTACGAGTATACAGACAGACGCGAGACACAGAGGATGCGATGGTTTGCTGGCTCAAGCGTTGACTGTTGGTTGTTTGCAGCTCGAGACGTGGACTGGGGGTGTGCTAAAAATTCCTAGGAGCAAGTCAGTCCGTCTTACTTGAGCAGACTCAACGCGCGCGTCATGCCACCCAAGATCGCCTTCGGATCGCTCTCATCGTAGAAGTAGCGATACTCGTTGGCGCCGCTCGTGATCTCGCCTTTGAGCTCACCCGACGCGCTCAAGAAGAACGTTCGCGGAATGTACTCGCCGTCGGGCGCGAACTTCTTTGAGAGCTCTTTGTTCTTGTCGCGATCCAAGTGAATCATCACAAACTTCTTGGCCAACGCGACAACGTCAGGGTTGTGGAACATGCGGCTGTAAGCGTGGCAGTGTGGACACCAGGTGGTGAAGAACACCAAGCAGATCGGCTGGTTCCCCTGCTTGGCGAGCTTCAGGCCGGCGTCAAAGCTCTGCCAGGCAATACCCGAGTCGTTCCAATCGGCCTCGGCGCCAAGCGCCTGACCCGAAAGCCCAAACCCAAGGCACGAAATTACCGCAGCACAGATGATGGTTCTCATCCCAGTGCGCCTAGCACGAAATGCCCATCAACGCGACGATGGGGCGACTCCGCGGCCGAGCACTCACTGACCTGACCGGCCAAACTGCCGACGCGCTCTATGGCAAGCAGCATACGCACGCAGGCGGACGCCTGCGCTGGCACGATCTCTGCCGTATACTGCAAAGTTACTACAGCCGAGATTTTCCAGGCTTTGTGCCCACGCCCCGCAACTCCTTCTTCAATATCTTCCCTGTGGCGGTCATCGGCAGCGCGTCGCGAAACTCAACCATACGAGGGTATTTGTACGCAGCAAGGTTGTCTTTGCACCAGGCTATGAGTGCTTCCTCCGAAACTGTTGCGCCTGGTTTCTTGACGACAAACGCCTTCACCTCCTCGCCGTGCTGCTCGCTCGGGACGCCAATGACCGCGACGAGGGAGACCGCCTCATGAGTCATAAGGAGCTCTTCGATCTCGCGCGGGTACACGTTAAAGCCGCCCCGGATGATGATGTCTTTGGTGCGATCGACGATGTAGTAGTAGCCTTCAGCATCAACGCGCGCGACGTCGCCCGTGTAAAGCCAGCCATCGCGAATTGCCTCGGCGGATTCTTTCGGCTTTCCGTGATAGCCCTTCATGACGTTGGGGCCACGGATCGCGATTTCCCCCTCATCGCCGACACCAATCTCCTCACCGCCGAGGCCTATGAGCCTCATTTCGACGCCCCAGACTGGGATGCCGATCGAGCCCGGCTTGCGCGCACGATGAAGCTGATTGAAGGACACGACTGGCGAGCACTCAGAGAGCCCATAGCCCTCGCAAATTGGAGCGTGGAACCTTTTTTCGAAATCCTCGAGAACTTTAACGGGCAGGGACGAGCCCCCAGAGATGCAGACACGCAGGCGGCCAGCAATGGTCTTCAAATCGAACTTTTCGGCCTGCGGATAGTTGAGGAGCGCCCAGTACATCGTGGGGACGCCTGCCCACACCGTGACCCTTTCTTTCTGCAGCAGGCTTAGGACTCTTTCGGGGTCGAAGCGCGGAAGCAAGATGCTCGTGAGGCCCCGAAAAACGCCCGCGACCAACTGGAGTGTCTGACCGAACGAGTGAAACAGAGGGAGCGTGACGAGACCCACGTCGTCGGACGAGTACTGCAGCATCTCTGCACACGCCAAGGCATTCATGAAGATGTTCGCGTGGGTGAGCTCGGCGCCCTTTGCGTTGCCGGTCGTGCCCGAGGTGTAGAGCAGGACCGCCACGTCGTTGTTATTGGTGGGCGTCGTGGCGAAGTATGGCTGTTGAGCAGCCATGCGCTGTGACAAGGTCTCGCACCCTGGAAATGGGGTCGGAGCCGTCAGGTTGCCCATCATAGGAACGAAATACTCACACCCCGCGACTTCCTCAAAGGCAGCAAACCCTTCCTGCGCCATCGGTAGCTCGGGCGTCCCCTCGAAGCAGAAGTAAGCTCTCGCGCCGGAGTCCCGCAGGTGGTAGGCGATTTCTCGGCGCTTCAGGAGTACGTTGAGCGGTGTCACCACCGCACCTGCACGCAGGATGCCAAAGTAGACGATCGGAAAATCGGGAATGTTAGGCGCCGTCAGTGCGACGCGATCACCGGGCTGGATGCCGAGGCTTCGGAGCACATTGGCGATACGATTTGCAGCAGCGTCGATGTGCGCGTAGCTGAGTCGGGTATCGCCCAGCACAAAGGCATCCTTTTTCGGCCAGCGCGCGGCAGTTTCGGTCAGACAAACAGATAAGTTCAACATGCACTGTCTCCTCCGGTTAGTGGCGGTGGTCGAACGGTTACGATGCCGAGACGTGTGCCTGTGACGACACACAGTGGCGGCAACACGCACAGCTCGCCGATCGCTCCAGCCATCAGCGCCACACACGTGAGGATGCCAAAGTGGCGCGTTGGCGCAAAGCTCGACAGTGCGGTTACCGCGAAACCTAGACCCAAGATCAACGTCACCCAACTTACGCCCACGCCTTTTGTCTGGAGCGTCTCGCGCAGGGCGCGGGCAGGGTCGCCGTGGCTGTAAAGCCGCACCCGCATGTAGTCGATGAAGTGAATGGTGTCGTCGACGACGATGCCGAGTACCACCGAGGCGATGTTCGCTGTAGCGACGTCCAAGTTGATGTTGAACCAGCCCATAAGACCGAGGGTGATGCCAATGGGGAAGAGATTCGAGGGAATGCTGAACAGCCCAGCTTTCCACGAACGGAACATCAAGAATATCGGCACAAACACCAACATGAACGAAGCCGAAAAGCTCTTGATTTGACTGCCGACGATCTGGGCAGTGATCGCGGCCCAAATACGACTATCACCTGTCGCCTCGGTCACCACGCGGCGGTCACTCTTAAAGGTGTCAACGAGAAAGCGGTCGAGCTGCTCGAAATTGGCCAGCCGCTCGCGGGTGGATGCAGCGGGAACTCGGGCCACCAAGCGCACCCAGGAATAGGTCTGGTTGATGTACTGATCCGTGGTGTCGTCGCCATTCAGAAGCATCAACTCTGCTACCTGGTCACGTCGCTCGGGGATGCGGGCCTCGGCCGGATCTTCATCCATCAATGCGCGATGCATCGTGCGGATGTAGTCGGCAATCGACACCACCTGGGTGGCGCCAACCTCGCGGCGGAGGTAGGTGGCAACTCGGTCGAGACGGCGGAGGTTCTCCGGTTCAAGGAAGGCGTCGGCCTCCTCGTGTTGCACTGAGACCACGATGAGCTCTGTACCTCCGTTGTTTTCTTCGACAAAACGCGTCGCCACCCGTATGGCTGAATCCACTGGGAACTGGCCAACGACGTCCATGTCGGGCACCAGGAAGATCAAACCAAGGCTGCCCGTCGCGAAGAGAACGATGCTTGCCCCGAGCAGCAACCAGGGCGCCTTGAAGATGAGGTTCGCGTAAGCGTCAATCCAACGCTCCACCTTGAAAGAGGTCGGCGAGCGAGTGTCCGCGATCAAAGCGCCCCTAGGCAACACTCGGGCCGCGACCGCCGCTACCATGAAGGCGAGCGCGAACGACACCATGGTCGAAATGCCGGCGACCACTCCGAAATCTCGGAGGGCCGGAATTTTGCTTGTGGACAACGACACAAACCCAACCGCAGTAGTCAACGAGCACATGAAAGCCGGGCGCAGGAGTTCCGTGATCGTGTGCCGAGGCGCGGCGTCGACGCCGAGGGTCCGCGCATTTTTTTCTAGCTCCGCCATGAAGTGGATCACAACCGTCAAGGCGAGCACCATGGCCACCGGCGGCAGGATCGTCGACAGGTTGTTGATGGTTCCACCCGAGAAGGACAGCGTGGCCATCGCGGCGAGCAGGCAGATCACAACAGCCACCATGGCCACGAGGACACTGACGAGTTGTCTGGACAGGAGGAAGACCGCCAGCAGGATCAAACCAAACATCGCCGGGATGAACATGCTCAGGTCAGCCTCCATATATGAGGCGGTATCGGCACGCACGACAGGTGCGCCGATCGCATCACAACGGAGGTGCGGCACTGTGGACGCGACCTTCTTGGTCTCAAGGCGGAGAAAGCCAACGGTCTGGGACATGTCCAGGTCATCGAGGTCAGTAGCTAAACGGACTGCTATGATGGTGGTCTTGCTGTCGGGGGAGAGCAGGTTATCGCGGATCAATGGGTTCTCCGTGGCTCGCACCCGAATCCGGTTGAGCTCAACCGGCGATGACGGGATAGGTTCAGGTATGAGCGCAACGGTACGGAAGCTGCCATCGGTGCCCACCAGGTCCTTGGCGGTCGTTAACGCACGCACATCCCGAACGGTGTACAACGGTGCGCCGTTTCGTGTGACCGCAAAGCCTTCCGCCCGCTCAACCAAACTGCGAACCGCGCTCAGTACCTCGGCACGAAACAGGTCGTCGGCCCCACAGGCGACAAACACAGTGTCATCGTTACCGAACTGACGATTGATGCGCTGGCGGACAATCTCTTCGGGCATACTGCGATCGAAGAAGGGCGCGGTGCCCGTTTGGAAGCGTAGCCGGGAAACGCCAACACCGCTCACCCCAACGACAACAATTAGCAGCGCCGCTACCGTTTTAGGGTGGTCGAGGAGACACGCCGCGATTTTCTCAGACCCTCTGGAGGTCATGGACTCCCCTTTCGCGAAGCGTTCCGCCCCCCCGTTCGTCTCGCGACTGAACAGTATCTTGGTCTCAAGAAACGGCTCATGTGCCGTCGGTGTGACACTCGGGTGACGTGGGCCGTGGAACGAACATCGTTGGACGTTGGGCTCTCAATCGTTGTATCCACTTGGTATCGTGGCTCAAGATCTCAGCCCAGTGATGGAGTTGAGCCGTTTCTACGGACCAGGATACTGAATCAACGTGACATCAGCACCAGACACACAGCGCGACCCAACAGGTGTGGTGCACCTGTTGCGTGAGCCTAGCGACGATGCCGAGCTGCTCGCCGCCTTGCATGAGCCGACGCCCAGTGCCGCGGCGTTGGTGTTCGATCGCTTTGGCGAAGATGTCAATCGCCTGGTTTGGCGCTTGCTGGGCGCTGATGCTGAGCATGACGACATCGTGCAGCAGGTATTCTTGGCCATTGTGAATAGCCTTGGGCGGTTGCGAGATCCCAGCGCGTTACGCGCGTGGGTTGTATCGGTTACGGTACGTACCGTGCGGACCGAGCTGCGCCGCCGTCGGTACCGGCGCCTGGTTCATTTTGACAGCACGATCACTGAGAGGGCCGAGGCAGGGAACCGAATCCCTGAAGACGGACGCGTGGCCCAAGGTGTGCAAGCTGCACTTGCCAAGATGCATGAGTCGTATCGCGTGCCGTTTGTCCTGCGTGTGGTCGAAGAGATGAGCCTCATCGAGGTGGCCGAGGCCTGTGGTTGCTCGCTCGCGACTGCAAAGAGGCGCATTGAGCGCGGCCGAGCCGAGTTCGGACGACTTGCTGTCACCGATCCCCATCTCGCAACGCTTGTGAACAGCAACGGGGAGACCCAATGACCAACGTCGACAACCTTGTGCGACGCGGGACCCGCGAGTTGGGCGCTCCGCCTACAGGCGCCCGTCTTTTGCACCAACGACAACGGCTGGTTTCTGCGGTTGCGAAGCGCCGCACACGGCCACTGCACACTCGTGGGTGGTTGTGGCTCTCGGCTGCAGG
>JAKLEG010000394.1 GCA_022703175.1 Myxococcota bacterium
AGTCCTTATGAGTGCCATGACGCCTCCAAGGAGCGGCTGGCTAAACAGCCGTGCACCGATGCCTCGGAGGCATTCCCAAGGTTGAGTTGCAGCCGTGCCGCGACACAGTCGACACCAGAGGCCAGCACCAGACCCAACCGATTACGACGGACTTCTACCGCGATGTGGGCGCTGGCCGCTGCCATCCGCGCCGACCTGGAACCACCCCTCAACCCAACGCCATCGCTGCCTACGCTGCGTACCCACAATACCGTGCCCAACAACCCGGCTTGGACGGCAAAGCGGTTGCCGAACTCTGTGCGCCAAGCCAGACCGACGCGGGCCGCATCCAAAGCGACATCTGCGTTGGCATCGGCTTTGTGCAACGACGTGGCGTTAAGCGTCCGCTGACCGCTCGTGACCATTACCAGCTCATGTCCTACCGGCACCTGCACGTGCGCTGCGGGACCGATGGAGCTTCTTAGTCTTCCTGGAGGAACAAGCACGCCCAGCCCTGCCGCAAAGGTCACACCGCTGTCGGTAGCATGGTCTTGTGTTGGCGGTAGCTGGGCGTCGACAAGTTGTTGCACGAGGGGGGGCGCGGCGGCGGCAGCCTCTTTGGCTTGTGGCAGCCGGATCTCAATGAGGCTTGCGTGCACCAATTCCACCATATGCATGGCGGCCAGGCGGGCGGCGGCGCGACCCGTCAAACCCTGTAACGACAGGCGACGCATGCTGGTTTTGTGCGTGACGCGATCCGCAAGCCAGATGTCGGCGGTGAGACTCTCAAGATTGCGGCGGATGCTCACTGCGGCAACGGCATTGTCAGCCGTGGCCAATTGCTCCAAAGCCATGCGACGAGCCTCTTCACCGCGCGCATCACTGTGCCGTTGTCGGACGGCAAAGCCTAGGCCTTGGAGTTCGGACTCAATCTCGTCACAGGCCTCGGGCCAATGCTCGTCATAGTACTCAGCGGCAAAATCCACGAGGATAACGTTGTTGCCCATCGACGTCGCGAGGGGCACCGAGGCCGAGGTTGCGACAACCAGCGCAGCTTTAAGCGCAACCATGATCATGGCGGTCGGCTGAAGCCGCTCACCTCTCGTGCCAATTCTGCGTAGGGGCCTTCTGGATAGCGTTGCAGGTAGTCGAGCGCGGCAGCTTTGGCTTCTGTGTTATCACCGGCGGCCCGCAATACCTCGATCAGGCGTCCGCGGGCCTCAGCAACGAGGCTACCGTTATCGCCCTCATGTGCGACGTACTCGCGAAAATGTTGAATGGCTGTCAGCGGCTCGTGGCTCAACTCCTGTTCAATGCGTCCTCGGAGAAAGGGCACCAATCGGCTCTCGGGATGCCGCGGAAAGCGACGGCTGAGTGCCTTGAGCGCCTGCGTGGCGGATGCCGCATCGCGGGCATAGCGCGCGGTGTTTGAGAGCAAGATCAAGTCATCAGCGTCGATCTCCTCAGTGAGTCGACCGAAGCCTGCAGCCTTGGCCGCATCCAGGCTGTCAACAAAGCGCTTTGTCTGAGCCAACTGTTTCCAGGCGGCGGCAGGGGGCGACCGTTTATGACCGTCAGGCAACCGATTTGGCGCCTCGACACCGGGCATTCTTGCCGGTGCTGCTTCTGGTTCCTGGTTGGTTGTGGCTGCGGCTGTCGTAAGCGTGGGCGTCTTTGCGCGGCTCGCTCCAAAACTTGCGGCTTGGCCGGCCTCAATCAGCAAACCGTCGGGGCTGGCGGGCCCTGTTGCCCACACCGCACCCTCGGGGACTTCAAGGTCGACCTCCTGCGAATGCACAGACAATCTCAGCACCGTTCCTTTGACGGAAAAGCTGTAGCCCGCAGCTTGGAATCGCCACTCGACTTTTGAGCGGAGAGTCGGCGTGATTCGTGCTTCGAGCTCGCCTTGCGAAAGCGCAATTGTCACCAACTTCGTCGAGCTTTTGAGCACCTGGCCATGGCTTCTCGGCCGCCACGTCAGTTGACTGCCGTCATTGAACCCCATCGTGGTTGTCGCCGTAGCCTCAACTGTCATACCTTCCCGGCCCGAGGTCGTTGGTTCGTCGACCCAAAACGGCAACTCGACATGGGGCCGGTAGACTTGCCAACCGACGAACACCAGACATGCCGTTGTGAGTGGCGCTACGACCATGGAAAGCCAGTAGGGCGATCGGCGTGGACGGGTTGCCGCCTGTAAGAACGCCTGACGCTGTCGCGTTGTCGCCTGAGGTGGTTTTTCAATCGAGTCTTGGCGCCAACGTCGGCCTTGCATGTTGGCGGTCATGGTTCTCTCCCCTGAGCGTTGAGAAGGTACTCAGCCAATAAGGGTTCGTTGGCTGCAAGTCTGGCCACGCGTTCGTCGGCAGCCTTGAGCTTGCGTTTAAAGGTCGCCAAGGACCACCCACACGCAGCGGCACATGTGTCGAGGGGTTGGTCTTCAAGGTGCCTCAATACAAATGCCAGATGTTCATCCGCAGGCAGTTTGGCCAAAAGGGTGTAGGCACGGCGTAACGCCGCTCTGGCGCCGTGATCGTCATGATGCTCCTGTTCGGGCGAATCGTTCGGATCGACAAAGCGCAACCACCTGCGCGCACGACGTCGACGCAGCTCGGTGCGAATCGTGTTCAACGTAACGGTGGTGACCCAGGCAGGGATCGCGCCCGGATCCCGGATTTTGTGGAGCCACCTGAGGGCATTCATGAGCACCTGTTGGACCACGTCGTCGTGGTCTTCATCGGGCCCGAGAAACTGCCATACCAACCGGTTGACGATCGGCGCATAGCTGTCGAAAAACTCCGCCAAGGCGCGTGGCTCGCGGGTCCGTAACCCGTCGATGTAGGGTGCACACACACTCGCCGAAGCACACGACCCTGGACGTAGATCTCCAGTTACGTGACCGCGGTTAGTTGCAGACAACAGTGACTCAGTCTTTCCAGGCACTCTAGTGAGACTACGGGGGGCGCGTATTCGGCTCAACTATTGCCATGGGTAGACGTGCATTTTGTTGAGCCGTTTGTGGCGCGCCTTGCGCCTTTCCTCCGGTGAGGTGCGCAGCTGACCAGCGCTTATGCGGGAAGGTACCGATGAATACGCCCCAATTGTTCGAGAGCCTCGCCACCAAGGTGTGGCCGATGGCTCGTCGATTTGCACGCATTTCGCGCCGATGTCGCGGCTGTATCCTGTCAGAAAGACATTCGACGTTTATCTCTGGCCGATGCCCGATCTGTGCTTCTGGCAGTGGGGAGAGCAAGGTTGTCTCGCCCATGGTGCCACATGCCGAACGACAGCGTTTCGACGCGATCGTTCGCGGTTACACCCGCGGCAAACGTTATGACGCGCTGTTTTTGCTCTCTGGCGGCAAGGATAGCGCCTATCTCCTGCATCGCATGCGCACCGAGTACCCCGATCTCAAATTGCTGTGCGTGACGGTCAACAACGGGTTCATGAGCTCAGTCGCTGTGGCCAACGCGCATGACGTTGCCGAGAGATTTCAGACCGACCTCCTGGTTCACAATGCCTCGATCGGTGAGTTTGCGCGCGTGCTCCGCGACGCGTTTCTGTCGTTAAACGGTTGTGGCAGCTACGGCGTCGTCGACAAAGCAGATGGTGATTTGATCTTCGCCACGGGTCGCGCGTTGGCTCGGGAGATGGGTATCCCGGCCATGATCGCTGGCCTGTCATGGGTGCAGCTCGAACAGATCATGGGGATCACCACGTTTGAGATGACCGAGCCCGCGGGCCCGCATTCGTTGTTCCCATTGGCGGTTTGGCGTACCGGCGAGCAGGAGATCCGCCAAGCGGTGCGTGACCTCAGACTGATGCGACCTGGAAGTGACAGTCCGGTGGTGAGCAACAGCGAACTCATCCTGGCGATGTCGGTGATCGACGTCTTGACCTTGGGTTACAGCAGCTTCGAACCCGAATTCGCTCAGCTCGTGCGTGAGGGCAAAACCGATCGTCAGGTTTGGCTGCATACGTTCGAGCTTCTTGAATTCGCTGCCACGCGCGGGTTGCTCAACAAGGATCTCCGTCGAGGGCTGAGCAAACTTGGCCTGACTCCCGAGGATGTCATGAAGAAGGAGCTGCCATGAAGACCGCCTACCTAACCGGTGCGACGGGGTGTGTCGGTCGCAATCTCGTCAACGAGCTGATGGCCGATGCTTGGGATATTGTCATCTTGCATCGAAAATCATCAGATCTTTCGCGGCTCTCTGGGTGCCCTGTGCGTTTCCAGGAGGTTGAACTAGACCGCTTGGAGTCAGTGCGGGCCGCCATACCCACGGGGGTGGAGGTGCTGTTTCACGTGGCTGCAAACACCTCTCATTGGTCGGCGGAGGCGGAGACTGTGTGGCGCGACAACGTGCTTGCGACCCGCAATCTTGTCGCCGTTGCCATCGAGCGAGGGGTGCGGCGGTTTGTCTATACCTCCACCGGCGCGACGCGGCCGTTTGAGCACTTGGGTGAGGTTGCGGCCGCTCGTATCAAGAATGTCTACGTGCGCACCAAACGTCAGGGTGAGCTTGAGGTGTACAAGGGGATCGAACGCGGGCTCGACGCGGTGATCTTGAAACCCACCATCGTCGTGGGTCCGTATGACTACAACAGCTATGCGCAGATCTTTGCGACCATGAAGACGAGTTGGCTGAAGATCTGCTTTCCTGGCCGAATCGCGTTCTGCAGTGCCGTCGACGTGGCGCGAGCGCATCTTGTGGCCTACAAGAAGGGACGCACCAGCGAGGCGTATGTGCTGGGCGGCCCCTATGCAAGCTGGGAGGAAATGTTCACTCTGGTGGGTCGAGCAGTCGGAGCCTCCAGACCAACGGTTCTACCGGAATGGCTCCTCAAGCCTGCGGCCCTTCTTATGGGGCTCATCGGCCGACTCACCGGCAAGCGGCCGCAGATCACGGCCGACCTGGTCGACCTACTTGCCAATGACCCAGACCTGACCTACCCGGAGCGGCGCAAAGCTCACATTGAGCTTGGCTACGAATCGACCTCACTCGAAGTGATGGTGCGAAGTTGCTACGACTGGCTCATCAGGGAACAGCGCCTTTGACGTCACCGGGTTGGTGAAATCACGCTCAACCTACGCGGCGATCCCTGGCTCGCTGAAGGGTGGATCGGGTCTACAGATCGATCGCGTAGACGAAACTGGCCTGCGGCGAGCGCAACCAACGGTCGGCGATGATGGCTCGCAGGTCGGCAAACGGACCTTGGGCGTCCACGTAAGTCTCTTTGATGGCCTGGGCTGCGAGCAGGTCGCCGCGGGCCTTGATGCCAAAGACCTCCGAGGTAAGCACGTCGATCGCCTTTGGGAACTCGTCAAGTTTCAGCGTGAAACAGCCCATGTCTTTGCCATTGGCCGCGCGGGTTTGCGCGTTCCAAGCGATGGCACCCTTGTCCATCAGGTAACCCAGTTGGATGGCCGCCAATTGGCTGTAGGGTTTTGGGTGTTGGTCGGCGGTGTACATACCGCGTGCGATGTGCCCCATGGCCCAGGTGATGTCATATGTATGCGCCTCACGGACCATGGCTTGGTCGACTATGCCTTTCTGCTGCAGCCAATCGGCCAAGAACAGCGCTGCGGTTTGGGCCTTCAGCTCTTCCATGGTAGACGCGAGCGGACCTCCGAAGATGGCGTCGTCCACCTTGCCGCCCACCGCATACTCATGCGATGGGCCGAGGTTGTGGGCGGCTTCGTGTAACACGGTGCTCATTAGCTGTGGTTCTTGGTTGTCCTTCACGGTGGCCATCGCCTC
>JAKLEG010000395.1 GCA_022703175.1 Myxococcota bacterium
ACGCAGGACCACGCGTCCAGTCAGTCCCGGCAAGCTCTTTGCGGCGGCGGTGTAGCAAGCCTCAGTGGCTTTTTGGTTGCTTTTAACCACCGCCCATTGTTCGGGCGTGAGCGCTTGTTGGCGGAGCTTGTCGCCTTTGGCCGGGGTCTTGGCCTCGGTGTTGCTAGCAGCCTTTGGCGCCTCCGGCAGGGCGCGCGGCTCCATCGTGGCAACCGGGGTGACCTCAACCGAACGACCTCGGGTGACCGCGTTACCGCCCCGGGCCCCAGTACCGAGCCCTTGTGCCTCGGCGTCTTTGCGCCCCCCCGCGACATAGGTGCGTTTGGTCATCGGCGCGGCCGCCAACCGACCTTTGCCTGACGTCAGGCGTTCGGCGCCTGCCATGTCAGCATCCACGCCTTCTGGCGTTTCTACTGGCTGCAGAATCGTCTGGCTTTGACCGGTGACCTTCTTGGAGCGATCCACCGCGACGAAGCTCGTGTAGGCGGTGACCAAGCGGTAACGGAGCCCCAGCTCGGTGATGGCCTCCATCGCCTGCCGGGCTTCGCCACGCCACAAGTCGCGCGAGAGGTCATCGATTTTGGCGCGGGCCCACAAGGTGGCGAGCGCGGCGTGGCCTTTTTCTTGTTGCGGCAAGGTCACCTGAATCGGCAGTTCCAGCTTGCGCCCCTGCGCGGTGCCGCGCACGGTGATGGTGCCCGTGCCTGAGCCTGCATACTTGGCATGCAGCAGCAGCGGGCGACTCGCGAACAAATCGGGGAGGTGGGTCGGGAAGACTTGCTCAACCTTCAAGCCGCCCCAATCAATGCTCACGTCTTCGATGATGGCACGGTCGATGAAGCGATAGAACGTGTTCACTGCCACGGCAGGATCTTCGCGGGTGGTGGCGTAGACGCCGGCACCTTTGCCCGCCTTACCCAAACCATCGATCAGCATCCGGTTCACGCTGGAGCCGACACCCATCCCGAACACCTTGGCGCGTTGGCCTTGGGCCTCGATGCTTTTCACCATCGCAGCTGTGGCACTCAAGATTTCGTTCTCGTTACCCACGTAGCCATCGGTGAGGAAGAAGACGTAGCGATGGCGGCCGCGTTCGACGTCGTTGCCGAGTGCCGCCTTGATGCCATCGAGCATGTAGGTGCCGCCCCCGGCCTGCATGTCGCGTACAAAGGTAAGCGCTGCTTTGATGTTGGTGTCGGAGGCTGGGCGCGGGCTTGCAAAAGCTTTGCCTGTGGCGCCCGCGAAGGTGATGACGTTGAAGGTGTCCACCGGGCGCATGTTGCGGATCGCTTGCTCCATGGCATCTTGGCACATCGCAAGCGGCACGCCCGACATCGAGCCGGAGATGTCGATGACAAAAATCAGCTCGCGCATGCCCACGACCGTGTCGATATCCAAGCTCGGGGGTTGCACGATGAGGGTCAGGTAGCCCTCCTCGCCATCCTTGTGGCTGAGCACGGTGGCTTGCGGCTCTTTGCCATCCACGCGGTAACGCAGCACGAAGTCGCGGTTGGGGAGCGTGTCTTTGGGGGAGAGGGTGAGCGCCAGCGAGCCGTCCAACGTCGGCAGGTACTGCACCTCGTGCGTGGGCACCTCCCACGTAGCAATCGGTAAGCCAGCGGTAGCAACGATGTCGATGCCAATGTCATGGCCCGAGCGCATGCCGCCACCCACCACCGGCGGGGTGATGCGCGAGCCATCCGGGACTTGGTCGGTGTCGCGACCCCAACCGGGGCCAGTTCTGCTGCCAGCGTCGGCACCAGGGATGAAGCGCGGCCCCACCACCATCGGGAAGACAAACTCATACTCGCCCGCGTCGTAGGTGAGGTCTTGCACGTAGCGCACCACCACGTCGATGTCGGTGCCGGGCTCGATGTTGGCCACCGATTGGGTGAAGATGTTGGGTCGCTCTTGTTCGAGGAGTGCCGCGGTGTGGCCTTCGCGTTTGGCCTGCTCGTAGGTGTCGCGTGCTTCTTGGCGTTTCTTGATTTCGGCTTGGATCACGCGCTCGCCGATGACCATGCGCATGTCGTCCACGGCGCTGTTTTCTGGCAGCGGGAAAATGTAGAGGGCCTCGATCGGGTGGGCGAATGGATTTTGATAGCTCTGGGTGACCTCTACGCGAGCAACGTGGCCGGTCAGCTCAGCTTTTACTTGCGTATGCTTCAGCGGCAGATCCAGCTTCTTGCCGTCCACCGCCACTTGCAGCTGCGGCAACTCGCCTGGTTCGGTGTGCACGGCGCGAATCGCGGCCAGGGTCTTGGCATCGATGGCCACTGGTTGCCCCAGGTCGCGTTCTGCCGCAGGCGGCGTCAGGTTTTGTCTGCCGTCGTCGGGGGGGCGCTTGAACGCCTCGGAAGAGGCCGAAATAACTAAAGAAAATGCGATGCCGAGTAGGGTTGCCACAGGCTTCATCATGATTCCTCCTTGACGCGGGTCACAACGTCTGTCGATGGATGAGCGAAATTTGGGAAGCAGGACGGGCGCCGCCAATGAACAAAGCCTTTGAGATCGAGACTCCCACGAAGAATGCCTGGTGCGACATCACCCGCCGCGTGGCCGATGTGGTTACACAGTGCGGCCAAGCCGACGGTGTCGTGACGGTATTCATTCCGCACACCACCGCGGGCGTTACGATTCAGGAGAACGCCGATGCGCCGCTGCAAGGCGATATCTCGCGAGCGTTGGAACGCCTGTTCCCGTGGCACGGGGACTACCGACACTGTGAAGATAACGCCGCCGCGCATATGAAGGTGGTGTTGATGGGGCCGTCGGTGCAGGTGCCATTTGTTGCAGGCGAGATGCTGTTGGGCCAATGGCAGGCGATCTACTTGTGCGAGTTTGACGGCCCGCGCCGCCGGCGCGTGGTGGTGCACGTTAGCCCATGAGTGGCACCGACTTCAAAACGCTCTGCCGTCAGTGGCTGCAGCAGTTGGCAGCGCTCCCTGAAGAGGCAATGCGTTTGAGCGCGGTGGCTGAGCTTTTGGCCGATGAGTCCCCCGCAGAGGCGGTGGCTTTTCTCAACGACCTCATTGTCCAAACCGTGCGGCGTGACCCACAGGCACTCGCTGTTTACGGCGCCGTGGCCAGGGCCCAGCGCGTGATGCAGCGAATTTCTGAGGTGCAGTTGGATGCGCTCGTGGCAGAAGGCCGGTCGCAGCGAGCGGTGGCGGCATTGCAATGGCTGTTGTCGCCCTCGGCGCCGCGATCGCGTGAAAAGGTCGAGGCGGAGTCGCTCATCGACGCTACGCTTCGTGACCTTCCCCTTGGCAATCGCCGGGCATTGGCGCGGCGTGCCAAAGGCGAGGTGCTCAATCGCTTGGCTCACGACCCCGACCCAGGTGTGGTATTGAACCTGCTGCACAACCCAAACGTGACCGAAACGGTGGTGATGGGCCTGTGCGCGCGCAGACCCACGGTGTCGCGTACACTCGAAGTCGTTCTAGACGTGCCGAAGTGGAGTCAGCGTTACCCGGTGCGCTTGGCGTTGGTGAAGAACCCCTATTTTGATGAGCGCATTGCCGTGAACTTGTTGCCGCTGTTGACCGAGGCTGACCTAAGCGACCTCCGGCGCGACGAGAGCCTGAGCGAGTCGGTGCGCATTGCCGCGGCGCTGCTTTTGGAACTGCCGCGCTAACGCACGCTGGTTTCGGTGGGGGTTGGGGTGAGGCGGGCGCGTAACTGGGCGCGGGCAGCATCAAATGCCGCACGGTCGCCTGCCGGAACCGTGGCCTTCTCAGTGCCGTGGATCTTGAGCGGGTCGAGCACGTCGCCTGGTTGGCTGCGAATCTCGTAGTGCAGGTGTGGGGCCAGCGAGCGTCCGCTGTTGCCCACCGCGCCTACAGCTGCGCCCGCAGCTAAATGGGCTCCCGCGATAACGCCCTTGTCGACGCGGTCGAGGTGCAAAAAACGGCCGACATGTCCGTTCTTGTACACCACCTCGACACACTTGCCGTTGACTCGTGTGGACCAATTGACCCGGGCCACCACACCGTCGAACGGCATCACCACCGGTGTACCGACAGGCGCCTTGAAGTCCAAGCCGTTGTGTTTGCGCTTGCCGCGGCCTTTTTGCACAAGCTCGGTGATTTGCACGTAGCCCAGAACCGGTGAGTGCAGAATGCGTGGTTCAATCAGCGTGCCTTGATCATCGTAGTAGCGGTCGATGCCGTCGGCGCCGCGAAACCGATAGGCAAATAGCGTGATCTCGCTGCCGTGGTAAGCAAGCGCCAAGAGCTCGGGCTCTGGGGCGTGCTCGAACATCAAGCTCAGCAGGTCGCCCGGATGCACGTTTTTGTTGATGTCGCCGCGGAAGCGCAACAGCCGGGCCACTTGCGCGCCGAGTGCCGGAGCGTCGTTGCCCACCTGCGTGGCTAGGCTTGCCTCAATGGAGCCCTTCACCTGCGTATGAACCACGGGTGGGGCGAGTGCGATCCAGGTGGCCGCGGCCAAAATCACCATGCCCCTTGGCTACAAGGAAACGCGACCTTTTGCCAGTTCATCGCATCTACCCAAGCCCCGGCTGTTTTTGGTATGCGACCACGCCATGGTGATGTTGCTCATCAAAATCGCCCGAACTGGTGCGGCCGCGGCTTATAGCTTTGCCACGGCCATCGTGGCCTGCCTGTTTTTGTTCAATCCGCGCTGGATGTGGCTCAGGTTTCCCCGACCGTGGTCACATAATACCCTGAAGCTTGCCGGAATTACTTTGGATATCGAGGGCATGGAACATCTGCATGGGCCCGCGGTGTTTGTCAGCAACCACCAGAGCACCATTGACGTGGTGTTTTTGCCCGGCTTGTTGCCGCACACGGTGATGTTTTTGGCCAAGAAAGAACTGCTACGCGTGCCGTTTTGGGGCTGGGCGTTTGGCCGCTCGGGGGCGATTCTGATCGATCGCCGCGACCCACAAGGTGCGATTCACAGCATTCAAAATGGCCTCAAGCGCCTCCCGGCTGGCTGGTCGGTGGCCGTTTTTCCTGAGGGCACGCGCAGCCCGGACGGCAAACTGCAAAGCTTCAAGAAAGGGGCGTTCCACATTGCGCGCGAGACCGGCCTGCCGATCGTGCCGATTGGGCTCATGGGGGCGCGCGAGGTGATGCCGAAGTACTCGTTGTTGCTACAGCCTGGCACGATCTATGTCACCGCGGGCGCTCCGATGGCCATCACCGCCACCGATGGGGTGGAGCTTGAGCAGCAGATGCGCCAGGTGCACGAGCAAGTTCAGCGGCTGATCGATCGCTCGGTGGCGCGGCGCGACGCTGCGGTGCCCGCGCGTGTGTCTGAGGCATTGGATTCTCAAAGCGCCTAGGGTGTGACCACCTTTTTTCGACCAGGGGCTGCTTCTGTCCGGTTTCTGCCGCATCCTCCTATTGTTGCGAAGAGGCCTCCTTTTGAGTGTAGAGTGACGCACCATGAATCTGTTGTTGCTGAGTGTCGTGCTAGCGGCGCTGCCGCCCGTGATGCCTATCTCGGAAATTGTCCCTGGCCAAAAGGGCGAGTGTTGGACCGTCTTTGAGGGAGACACGCCCGAGCCATTTGCCTTCGTGGTGAAGGGCGTGATGCGCAACTTCTTGGGCCCCAAGCGCGACGTCGTGCTCGTGCGCTTGTTAGGGGACAAGCCGGAGTTCACTGGGGTTGTGGCCGGCATGAGCGGCAGCCCCTGTTCTATCGGTGGACGCATCGTGGGGGCGCTGGCCTATTCGTTCTCGACGTTTGCCAAAGAACCGATCGCT
>JAKLEG010000396.1 GCA_022703175.1 Myxococcota bacterium
GCTCGTCAAGAACGCTAAAAAACCCTTCCTGTTCGTTCTGACCCAGGCCAAAACGCAAGCCACTATCACAGCGCAAACGGTTGCCGCACTCTCAGAGCACGGCCGCGTGGCGCAAGCCTTCATCGCCGACCGTGTGCCCTATGCCGGAGCCATGACAGGCGGGCGCACCGCACCCGAGCTGGCACCCAAGAGCGCCTCCGCCGAGGAGATTACCAACTTGTGGCGCGATGTGAAATCATGTTTTAATGAACACAGCAAAACAGCAAAACAGCAAAGGAGGAGGTGATACATGGCTAAAGCCGTTGCCGTGACCGCCGCCGACCTCGCGCCGATCAAGCCTCGCCAACAGACCGCCACGCGACAGCGAGGGGCTGTGTCGTCCGCAGAGTTGGTGCCGCTGCAATTCCGCATGCGGCCCGAATTCGTGCGCGCTTTCAAGCAAGCAGCGCTCGATCGGGACATGAAGCTAAATGAATTACTGAATTCATGTTTTCATGCATTCATGAAGAATGCATAGGCCGTGACCGCCGCTACATCGAGAACAATACATCAGCGTTGATGATCGGAGTCGTCGAGGCCTGGGGGTTGAGCAACCGAGGAACATCGGGCAGAAGCGGTCGGGCGTGAAGATCGGCGAGCTATCGGGTCGAGAGGGGAGTAGTTCATCGACTTCAATCCTGCCAAAACCCGTTGAACCGATCCGACGCCAACTGCGTGTAACTCACGGTGTGCTGGATATTACGATGCCCGAGGTAATGCTGAATCGTGCGCGTGTCGCGGCCCTCGTTGGCGAGCTTGAAGCCCGTTGAGTGTCGCAACATGTGCGGGTGCACCGGCAGGGCGATGCCGGCGGCCTTACCGGCGCGCGCCACAATCTTTCGAAACAGCGAGTCAGTCATCGGACCCTTGCGCTCGCTTACAAACACATACGGCAACGCCTTGTCGCGCTCGAGCTGGCGCAATGCGCGAATCTCCGGACCATAGAGCGGGTGGGTTGATGGGATGCCGTTCTTGCGGCGGCGCACGTGCAAAAGCCCAAGCTTCAAGTCGATCTGCTCCCACCTGAGCGCTACAAGCTCACTCACCCGCAAACCATGACGATACGCAACAAGCACCATCGTTGCATCGCGATGGCCATGACGACCGAGCTTGCCGGCGGCGGCGATGAGCGCTTCGATCTCCGGCGGGGTGAGGTACTCGCGGGTGCGAGTCTCGGCATTCGGCCGGCGACGCGGTGGGGGAGTTTTTGAACTTTCCCGAAAACGATGGTCGGGTAGGGGAATGATGTCGGCCATGGCGCCTCGACGAGTCAGGGGTCCGAAGGCTGTAGATTACCTAAAAGGGGCACAAATGGCCGAGTTGTTGTAGGTGAGCTTCCTGAGCACATAGGCCCCGAGCCACACAGCGAGGGTGCTGCGCGCAACCAGGAAACATGATAGGCGCGGGCGCGTCTGCGTGGGCAGAGCCGGGGGCACCATGAAGCCGTTGTCGTGGAACGAAATCCGAGATCACGCGATTAAATTCAGTCGGGAGTGGTCCAACGCCACCAGTGAGGAGGGGGAGAAACAGACTTTTTGGAATGAGTTCTTCGAGGTCTTCGGTCTTCGGCGTCGCACCGTGGCAACATTTGAGGAGCCCGTAAAGAACATCCGCGGGAAGTACAGCTACATCGATCTGTTTTGGCGCGGGCAGCTATTGGTTGAACACAAATCCCTGGGCAAGAATCTCGGAAAGGCGGAATCGCAGGCATTCGAGTACATCCAGGATCTTGCCCGCGAGGGTCGGCTTGACGAGATTCCCAGGTACGTCATCGTCTCCGACTTCGCACGCTTCGCCCTGTACGACCTTGAACCAGACGATACGGCCAACCTGCCAAAGTTTGATCGCTGGCATGTGGATGCCGTTGAGTTTCCGCTCCACGATCTGCATGACCAAGCCAAGAGGTTCGCCTTCCTGAGAGGAGAGAATCCGGTTCGTCTGGATCCCGAAGATCCGGCGAACGTCAAAGCCGCCGAGATCATGGGGCGACTTCACGATGCACTCAAAGCCGAGGGCTACTCGGGGCATCCGCTCGAACAATTCCTGGTGCGCATCCTGTTCTGCCTTTTTGCCGAGGATACTGGCATCTTCGAACCCTGTGCCTTCGAAGACTACCTTCTACGCAAGACCAGCGAAGACGGCGCCGATCTCGGAATGCACCTGGCAAAACTGTTTGAGGTGCTGGACACTCCAGAAGAGAAGCGGCAGAGAAATCTCGACGAGGATCTTGCCGCATTCCCCTACGTGAATGGGGCGCTATTCAAGGAGCAGCTGCCGTTCGCTGACTTCAACCGGAAGACCCGGGACACGCTGCTTGCGTGCAATCGCTTCAAATGGGGCAAAATATCCCCCGCCGTCTTTGGCTCCCTCTTCCAGAGCGTCATGGAGCCAAAGGACCGCCGGCAACAGGGCGGCCACTACACAAGCGAGCGTGACATCCTGAAACTCGTCAGGTCGCTATTCCTTGATGACCTTTGGTTGGAGTTTCGGAAGATCAAGGGGAACAAGGCTGAGCTGAAGCGGTTCCACGACCGCCTCGCGCATCTACGTTTTCTTGATCCCGCCTGCGGCTGCGGCAACTTCCTTGTGATCACCTACCGAGAGCTTCGGGTACTAGAAATCGAGGTTCTAACCGCGATTCATGGGACCAAACAGCGACAGATTGACGTGCGACAACTCTCTCGGCTCGACGTCAGCCACATGCACGGAATCGAGTTGGCAGAATTCCCGGTACGAATCGCAGAGGTGGCTCTGTGGTTGGTTGACCATCAGATGAACCAGCGCCTCGGCGAGGCCTTCGGTCAATATTTTGTGAACCTACCCCTTCGAAGTGCACCGCATATTCTCCAGGCTAACGCACTGCGGATCGACTGGAATCTCGCTGTTCCAAGGGGGAAGTGCAGTTTTGTTCTTGGGAATCCTCCATTCGTTGGCAAGCACTATCAGAACGAGGACCAGAAGGCCGACCTCAAGCATGTCTTCGGAAACTTCAAGAATGTTGGAGACCTCGACTATGTCGTGGCCTGGTTCTACCGTGCAGCCGGATACATCCAAGGCACAGAAATAGAAGTCGGCCTCGTTGGGACCAACTCGATCACGCAAGGCGAGCAAGTGCCGCTGGTCTGGGGTCTCCTGTTTGGTCACTTCAAGATCAAGATTCGTTTCGCTCATCGCACATTCCCCTGGGAAAGCGAAGCCCGCGGGAAGGCGCATGTGCACGTCGTAATCATTGGATTTGCCGCGTCCGACACGAAGAAGAAGAAGAAGCTCTTCGACTACGAGCCGGATCCGACGAAGCCGTCGGTTGGGGAAGTGGAGAACATCAGTCCCTATCTGACGGCCGGATCAGACGCGTTTGTGGTCAAACAACAGAAGCCGTTGGCCGACGTGCCGGAGATGCGCTGCGGTAACAAGCCGTCAGATGGTGGTCATCTGATCCTAACCGACACGGAAAAGGCCGAGCTGCTCGCCGAGGAGCCGGGCGCAAAAAGGTTCTTGCGGCGATTTACAGGCTCCGAGGAATTCATCAACGGAGACATGCGCTGGTGTCTGTGGCTGATCGGCGCCCGTCCTGAAGACCTGCGCTCGTTGCCCAAGGTAATGGAACGGGTCCGTCTAGTGAAGAAATTCCGGGCGGAGAGCTCTGCGGCACCTACCAGAAAAGCGGCCATAAGACCGACGGAGTTCTTCTATGTCTCTCAGCCGGAAAGGCAATTCATAGCGGTTCCCGAGGTGTCTTCGCAACGGCGCAACTACATCCCAATTGGGCTCCTTGAGCCGGAAATCATCGTCAGCAACAAGATCTATTTAATCGCTAGGCCGAATCTGTATTTGTTGGGCGTGCTGTCTTCATCCATGCACATGGCGTGGGTCCGCCAGGTTTGCGGCCGGCTGAAGTCAGATTTTCAGTATTCTGGCACGATGGTGTACAACACGTTCCCGTGGCCGACTGACAGCACAACGAAACAGCAGACTGCTGTTGAAGAGGCAGCACAAGCTGTCTTAGATGTCCGCAAACGCTTCAAACCCGCGTCTCTGGCGGACTTATACGACTCGTTGGCGATGCCCAAGGATCTTGCCAAAGCTCACGCGGAACTCGACCACGCGGTTGAACGCTGCTATCGCCCCCAGCCGTTCGGGAGCGACCACCGCCGCGTCGAATACTTGTTCGCATTGTATGAGAGGTTGACCAGTCCGCTTGCACCGTCGGCGGCTGGCAAGATCCGCCATTGAGGATTCCGGGCTCTGCGGTATTCGGCCCTGGCTGACCGGCGCTATCTCCCAAACCCACCCCGCCCGTCGTTTTTGTCGGAACCAAGCTCAAACCCAAGCTCGCGCTCAAGTCCGTGGTCGTTTTCCTTGCCCAGCTCGCGAGCTTTTTGACGCTCAGCCTTGATTTCCCTGACTCGCGCTGCCTCTTTTGCCGACAGTGTCTGCTCTGCCACTGGCAACAACCGGTTAGCCTTGTTCCACCGCTCGACGCTGGCCTTTGAAATCGCGTCAGCCTTGGCCTGTAGCGCGGGGTCTTTCTCAACCCGCTCGCGAATAGCCTCTGCCTTGGCCTGGAATTTCTCCACCCTCAGAAGCCCCTCAGAAAGCGTAACCATCTGCCCATCACGGTCTTGATAGGTCGGCTCCCTCTTGAGCTTGGCCTTGATTGGGTGCTGCTTCTGCCATTGCTCGACCTGCGCCGTTCGTTGGTCGACTATCTTCAACAACGCGAGCTCATCCGCCCTTGCCTTCACCACATCAGGGAGCTGGTCGAAGGCCTTCGATTGGCTCAGCGGCGCCGTCTTGACCAGCTGCCGCAAGTTACCCACGAGGTGCACCAACTCCTTGCGGTCCATCGACTCGAGCCGCTCGCGAACAAGATTTGGCTTGGCTGCGGCGTGCCTTTTCTCTGTCGACTCGGCCTGAGCCAGTTCAACTACGCGATCAAAAGCCTTCGCCTGCTTCTCGGCCTTCTCGTAGTCGACCGCGACGTCCTTCATGTGCTCGCGACCGAGGACAGCGTGCAGATTCGCTTGGTCCGCGAATTCTTCGCGGCTCCAGTGCAGGTCCATCTGGTCCCGGTGACGCGTGAGCGCCACGTACGCCACGTGCTGATCGAAGTGGCTGTCGGCGAGCACATGCGCTCGGTCCACGGTCACACCCTGCGCCTTGTGCACCGTCGCGGCATAGCCGTGGTCGAGATGGTTGTACTGGGGCAAGTCGAATGCAACGCGGCGGCCGTCGTCGAGGCGCACGGTCACAACGGGGCCCCGTCCAGCCTCGAGCGTCCCGAGGCTCCCGTTCAACACCCCAAGCTGGTGATCGTTCTTCGTGAAATAGATGCGATCGCCGATGGCGAAGTCGCGCGGCCCGCGGGGGGTCTCGACCCGTTGGTCCTTGCCCCGAAGCGCTCCAGCCTCCCGCATCTTCTCCCGAGCTGCCAGGTTGAGCGCCAACACGTCGTCGCGCTTGAATGCGAGCATGATTTGCACCTTATCTGGGTGCAAGCGACGATGAGTCGCCCACTCCTTTACGATCGTTTGCCTCGCCTCTGCCTGCCCCTGGTGCTCGTGCATGCGCCCGATGCGCTCATAGGCCGAGAGAACCCGGGAAACCTCGCCCCGCGCGAGAAGCTCGCTGGACCTCTTTTGCGCGGCGTCCTTCTGCCGGCGGATCTCCTCC
>JAKLEG010000397.1 GCA_022703175.1 Myxococcota bacterium
CACATTTGAAGTCGAGGTATTAGCGGCAGCCTGTGGTGGCGCGATTGCCAACAGCGCCACGGTGCTGGCCAACGAGACTGAGCCAGTGACGGTGGGGCCAGCGCGTACCAGCATTGCGGCGCCAGTTCTTGAGCCACCCACCAAGGCGGTGAGGTTCATCTCTCCCCCCCCGGTTGGGCCGGGCGCGGTGTTTTCCTACACGATTGAGTTGACCAATGAGGGTGACGAGAACGCTGCAGGGGTTAGTGTCAGCGATACTCTGCCGAACGCCACGCGTTTGTCGAGTGCGTTTAGTAGCAGCGGTAATGTGGTGTTGGCCGGCAACACCGTCACTGTAACCGGCATGGAGGTGCCACGGCGGGGGAGTGCCCAAGTGGTGGTGGTGGCGCGCGTGCTGACCGTGGCGGAGTTTGCTGCGGTAGGCACTCCGGAAGCAGCCTTGGAGGGTTTGCTCGTGAGCAATCAGGCACTGATTGCCGGTGGCTGCACTCCCGACCAGCTTACCGATGACCCGGCTGTGGGCGGTTTCCAAGCGACAGTGTTTTCGCTGACCTACGCACCGGTATTGGATACCAGCGGCAAGAGTGTCGTGGATTTGAATGGTGGTCCGGTCGAGCCGGGTGACACCCTCCGTTACAGCCTGCAGGTGGTGAACACTGGCAACCGCACAGCCGACGTGGTCTTGCGCGATGCGATGCCAGCCAACACCCAGTATGTCGCCGGTTCGACGCGCCTGGAAGGCAGCCCGGTCGCGGACGTGGGGGGCACGTCGCCGCTGGTGGTGGGGCTTGGTTTAGGCCAGGTGCCCTTTGTCGGCGATAACGATCGTTCGGTGAGCTTCGACGTGACCGTGGCTGAGCTTGTGGCCAACGGCGCCAAGATCCGCAACACCGCCCGCGCCGAGGTCCCGGTGAGCCCCACGCAGAGCCGCGATCTCGTAGCACCTGAGCTTACGGTTTACGCGGCTCCCAACCTTGCCACCTCGACGAAGACGGTCGCCGACCAAGTCGCGCCGCTGGGTGTCTACGAGCCGGGTGAGACGCTTCGCTACACCGTCACCGTGATCAACACTGGCAATCGACCAGCGACGCAGATTGTCGTGCACGATCCGTTGCCCAGTGCATTGGAGTTTGTCGCAGCAACAGCGGGCGGTAGTTATGACGGCACCGAGGTGCACTGGCCTTCGCTGGCGAGCTTGCCTGTGGGGCTTAGCCAAACCTACGAGATTACGGCGCGGCTGCGCGTGCCGCTCGACCATGGCGTGGTGGTGAGTAACAACGCATTCGTGACCTGCACCGAGTTACCTGAACAGCGCGTAGGACCCGCAACGTTCTCGGTCACGGCGCGGCCAATTTTGGTCGTAACCAAGGTAGACGAACATGCCACACTGCCGGTGCATCCGGGCGATGCGGTGACCTATCGGATTCGCATTCGCAACGACGGCGGCATGGTGGCGCGTAATCTTACCGTTAGCGATTTGATCGATACCGGACTTACGGGAGTCACTGCGCCCACCGGCAGCGTCGCAGCAAATCGGGTTAGCTGGACCGCGTCGAGTGACGCCAGCTTGCTGGCCTTAGCTCCAGGGGCAGCCAACACTATTGAATTGGTGCTAGCCACCAGAGTTGTGACGCCGCTTGTAAACGGCACCCTCATTGCCAACCAGGCGACCGTAACGCCTGAAGGCTTTGCCGCAGTACTGTCGGATGACCCCGATCTACCAGGGCTCTCAGACGTGACGACCTTTTCGATCAGCGCGCAAGCGACGGTGACATTCTCAAAAAGTGTTACCGACCTTTCGCCCACGACACCCTTTCAACCCGGCGATCGGGTGCGCTATGCACTTAGCATCACAGCTCAGGGTGATGCGCCGGCCCGTAACCTCGTGATCACCGACCCGGTATCGAGTTGGCTGACCAGCATCGACGCCACTGCGCAGGGTGGCACAGTGATTGGGAACGCCGTCACTTGGTCGACCGCGGGCACACCTGCGTTGGCTTCACTCGCCCCTGGCGCCAGCGTGGTGTTGCGGTTTGATGCCGTGATTCTTGGCAGCGCTGGCGATGGTGCGGCGGTGGACAATCAAGCGACCCTGGTCAGTGTCGATTTGCCGGGACCGGTCAACTCTGACGGAGACGCCATCGCACCCGGCGCTCAACCCACGCGTTTCGTGGTGGTGGCACGCCCTCTCGTGAGTTTCAAGAAAAGCGTCGAGCTCGTGGCGGACACCAACGGCGAGTACAACCCTGGAGATCTGTTGGCCTATCGGTTGGTGGTCACAAACAGCGGCTCTGCGGCCGCGACCAACGTGCGTGTCATTGACGTGTTGCCTGCGACGTTGGCCGTCGTGGATGCGGTGGGAGCGAATGTCGTTGGCCAGACGCTGACGTGGGACTTGGGGAGTACCACCATCCCGCCGGGTGGAGCTGTAACATTCATGCCGCGGCTACGTCTTGCCTTTCCCCTGGATGATGGCACCGAGGTCATAAACCAAGCCAGTGTGCAGGTGGCTGAGCTCCCAGGATCGCTTTTGTCAGACGACCCAAGTATCAGTGGCACGGTCGATCCGACGCGCTTCCGAGTACGCGCGGCACCGTTGTTTACAGCCACCACGAAGGCGGTGCGCGACCTCACGGGTGAACCGTTGATTACCCGCCCGGGAGACGTCATCGAATACACCGTGGTGGTGCGCAACACCGGCAACTCCGATGCCGACCACGTGGTGGTGGAGGATCCGGTACCGGCCGGGTTATCGGTGCTGCCGCCAGCAGCCGCCCGTTTGGAAAACGGTCGTCTGGTATGGGACAGCGTGTCTCTGCCAGCGCTTTCGCGCCTGTCCGTAGGTGGCAGCGTCACGTTGGTGTTTAACGGCACGACTGCGTTGGGCCTGCAAAATGGCACCGTGCTGCGTAATCAAGCCTCCGTCAGATCTGATGAGCAGCCAGTGGCTGTGGTGTCGGACGACCCAGCTACCACAGCGCTTGACGATGAGACGCTGATCACGGTGGTGAGCGCAGCCGACTTAGGGGCAACCACCAAGGTCGTTACAACCGTAAGCGGTACACCGGTCGCCACCGCGCGACCCGGTGAAAATGTGCGCTACACGATTACCGTGAACAATCGGGGCGATGCCGCAGCGACCCAGGTGGTTGTCCGTGACGTGCTCGCCAGCACCCTGACATTGGTAGACGCGGGGACCGGTTCGTACGACAGCGACGCTCGGCGTGTGACGTGGAACGCCGCGACCACGCCTGCACTTGCCAGTGTTGCTCCGGGGGCGAGTGTATCTTTGGTGCTGGATGTGAGGCTTGGGAAACCTTTGGATGACGGCCTGGTGATTGTGAATCAGGCGATGGTTACTGCGACAGGCCTGGCCGCACCGGTGCTCAGCGATGCCGATCTCGCCACCGTTGCCAAGGAAGAGACCACGTTACGCGTGATGGCGGCGGCGGATCTCTCAGGCGTGACCAAACAGTTTGTTGATCCCCAAACCGGCCAGACACTCACGCAGGCGAGGCCGGGCGATAGTGTGCGTGTGCTGATTACGTTGCTGAATCATGGCGATGCCTCGGCACGCAACGTGCGTGTCACCGATACGCTGGATTCCGCGATCTTGACCAACCTTTTGGCCCGAGATGGTGGCGTGGTCACGTCGAGCGTTGCGTCTTGGACCCTCGCGGAGTTGATGCCTGGCGTTGAGACCCGGCTGCGTGTGGACGCTCGGATCCGTGTGCCACTCGAACCAAGTACGCTCGTGAATCAGGCCAGCGTCGTCGTTGGGAGCAGCGCGCCGATAGTCTCGGACGATCCCACCACAACGGCAGTAGCAGATGCGACTCGCCTCAGCGTGGTGAGTCGCGCCAATTTGGATGCCTCCACGAAGGACGTGACCACCGCGGTAGGGAACCGCCTCGTCGGTCCAGGTGAGACTCTTACTTACACCCTCGTCGTGAAGAACACCGGTGATGCCAGCGCCAAGGATGTCACGGTGCGTGACTTTTTGGCTCCGGAGTTGGGCTTTGTGTCGACCACAGGTGGGGGCATTTACAACAACATCTCGCGTAGCGTGCAGTGGTCGATTGCGGCATTACCGGGGGGGAGCACTGCGGCTCTGACGCTTGCGGCACGCGTGAGCCCTACCATCGCCACAGGGACCGTCATTGAGAATCGCGCCGAGTTAACAGCCAGCGGTGTTGCGCTTGCGTATACCGATGATCCCCAAAGCGTCACGCCGGATACCCCTACGCGCGTGACGGTTTTCTCCGACCCCGTCCTAACGGACTTTAGCAAACGCGTCGTGAATCTCGATGCTGTCGCGCCGGGTTGGCTGCGGCCTGGGGACCGATTGCAGTACACGCTACGAGTGACCAACACCGGAAACGCCGCCGCAACCAACGTGGAGGTACGCGATCTTGTCGATCGCCATGCATTACAGGCGCCGGAGATGGTGACACCCTTCAGAGAGGAGGGGAACGAGCTGGTGTTTGATGCCTCTAGTGTGCCGGCGTTGGCGCGGCTGGAGCCCGGTGCTTCTGCGGAGTTGGTGTTCATCGCGCGCGTGGTCATCGATGCCCCAGAGGGGTTGCTCATTGGCAACCAGGCTGTGGTGGCCTGCACAGAATTGACCCAACCGGTGTTGAGCGACAACCCGGCAACGGCGGCGCTGGGCGATGCCACACAGGTCACGGTGCAGTCCGCGCGCTTACGCCTGACCAAACAGGTCTCCGACAACAATGGTGGCGAGGTCGAGCCCGGAGACGCGTTGACCTTTACCCTAGCCCTGACCAACGACGGAGCCCTTCCGGCCCACGACGTGCAACTCAAAGATATATTTGAAGCAGGCTTTGAAAATCCGGTGACGGCTCAGGGAACCGTTACGGCGAGCACAGTCACGTTTGCGGCAGCGACGCTCTTGCCCGGGCAGACATTACGTTTCAACGTCACCGCCACGGTGAATTCGGCAACGGCCGACGGTACGCACTTGGGCAATGAAGCGGTGGCGCAGGCGCAGCACCTTGCGGAGCTGCGTTCCAACCGCGTTGAGGTCACCGTGGTGGCCCGTGGAGATCTGTCGGGCTTCACGAAAGCTGTCGAGGGCAACGTCCGGGAGGTCGCCCCCAACGATCTCGTGATCTATCTGCTACGGGTGCCGAACCTGGGTCATGCGCGTGCCAAGGACGTGGTTGTGACCGACCTCCTGGATGCTACCTTGGAAGCTGTGGAGGCGTCCGACGGCGGTGCATGGGATGGCCAGAATGTTCGGTGGACGTTGGGCGATCTTGCTGGCGGTAGCGTGCGCGAGCTGCGCTTAGTGGCGCGGGTCCGTCCAGGAGCCATCGGCGGCCAACGCCTTGCGAACCAAGCACACGTGATTGCCACGGGCCTTGATGACGCTCTTTCGGATGATCCGACGACGCCAGCACCCGATGATGCCACGGTGGTCTCAGTGGTGTCGGTGGCTGACTTGTCGCAGAGCAGCGTGACCGTCTTCGATGCCAACGGCGGTGAGGTGGCTCCGGGCGACAGGCTCCGAGTTGAATTGCAAGCTCGCAATACCGGTACCGCGCCCGCGCAAGGGGTGTGGGCGCAATTGAACCTGCCATCCTACACACACTATATGCCCGGCTCGACCACCTTAAATGGGGTCGCAGTAGCTGACGAAGTGGACGGCATGCCGCTTGGCGTTGGGATGGTGTTGCGTTCGGTT
>JAKLEG010000398.1 GCA_022703175.1 Myxococcota bacterium
ACCAAGGGGAAAAGAGCAGCCAAACGATTGGCCACCGGCACAACCTCGTCTCCAAGGGGCACCGCGAGCGCGCCACCGGGCATAAAGTCGTTCTGCAGATCCACCAGAATGAGTGCGTTCATCGGAAGCATCCTCTCTTGCGATTGCGGTCACTGTTCTTCAGACCTCAAAGTTGAAGCCCGACTCGGTGAGCCGACGGTACTTCCTCTCGTTAAAACGGTAGAGCCGCGCCGCACGATGAGCAACGTTTTGCTCCCACTCATCAAGCTCATCCAGCAGTTTCATAGCCAGAATGCGCTTGCGGAAATTACGTTTGTCGAGGGGCATCTCCAGCACCGTCTCATAAAGACGTTGCAGCGCCGTCAACGTGAACTTGGTGGGCAACAGTTCGAAGCCAATTGGTTGGTACCGAACCTTGGCTTTTAGGCGCGCCAAGGCCACGCGCACAATCGCCGCATGGTCAAACGCCAACGATGGCAACTTAGCCACCGGAAACCAGGCAGCCCGCCGGGCATCGGAGGCTCCATGGACGTCGTAGTTTCCCCGGCGTACCAAAGCGTAGTACGCCACCGTCACGACGCGTTCGCGGGGGTCACGGTCGCAGGCTCCAAATGTGTACAGCTGTTCCAGGTAGAGCTTGGTGACGCCGGTTTCTTCGCTCAGTTCGCGACGGGCCGCTTGTTCGAGGCTTTCGTCGATGTGCACGAAGCCGCCGGGTAGCGCCCATTCACCTCCATACGGTTCCAGTCGTCTTTCGACGAGCAGCACTTTCAGGTCGGCATCATCCAAGCCGAACACGACGCAATCGACGCTGAGCGCGATGTGTGGAATAGGCGATGGGATGCTCATGTTTATTCGCCTTCGCCAAGGTGACCCAGCTCTTCGGCGAAGCCGCCCGAGAGGATGGGAAAACGACACCAGCTGCGCGGGTCTAGGTTTTGGTCGTCCAGGTGAAATGAAGGCGCATAGCGTTCACGTTTCCACTGGTTGTGTGCCCACAGCGAAAAAAAGCGCCTGACATAGAGCGCCAAGGTCGCGCGTGAGAGCTCGACAAACTCCGCGCGAAGCAACGCCAGGCAATCGGCAGGTGCACGTTTGTCGCCGATGGCGTGCCGTTCGAGGCGGTCAAGCAGCTCATAGGGCATCAAATCCTCTTCATCCGACTGATGGGCCGATGGCGGTCGTAGCTCGGCGGTGGGGGCTTGCTGATTGATACAGGCAAGCCACGGCATCGGTCCGATGCCCTCGATCCCGTGTTGCTCCATGAAACGCAGCCAGCGCTTGAGGTAGGCCTTATCCACACCTGCGATGGGCGCCAGGCCGCCGCAGGTGTCCCCGTCCATCGTGGCGTATCCCACCGCAGCTTCGGAGCGGTTGCTGGTGGTAAGTAGCAAGGCGCGGCGAAGATTCGCCAAACACCAGACGCCCGGGGCGCGCACGCGAGCCTGGATATTCTGCAATGCCAGGTCATCGTCTGGCCAGCGTAGCGGGCGCCCAATCACTTGGGCTGCGAGCGTGGTGTAGCTGTCGACCAGCGGTTGAATCTCCCAAGCGTGAAACGCAGCGCCCAGTGCGGTCGCCACCGTTTGGGCCGCATCACGGGTCGCCTGCGAGCTGTTGGCGCTTGCCTGATAAACGCACATCAGCAGCTCTTGAGGCAGCGCGTCGGCTCTGTGGCCGAAGGCGTCGAGGCTCGTCGCAGTGCCCAGCTCTGTTGCTGCCAAGCGTTGAGCCAAGTGCGCAAGCAACGCCACGGCCGCAGAATCTGCCCCCCCGCTCAGACTCACCACGTAGCCTTGGGTGCCGCTCTTGCGGGCGTAGTCGTACAGTCCCAGGGCGACAGCGCGAGCGAACTCCTCGTGCTTCAAATGTGGGGCGTGCTCCCAGGCTGCGGTGCCTGGGTTGGTTTTCGCGCCTGGCTCGGCCTCCGGCAATCTGAACGCAACCTGAACCAAGCGCGCATCTGTGGGGCAAAGCGCCTCAAGTGTGCTGACGCGGTGGCGCTCGCGGCGCAGCAACGCCACGTCGACGTTCGCCACGGTCAGATGGTACGGCTTGAAACTAAACCGTGGTGCTTGGGCCACCAGCTCACCGCGCGCTGCAATCAATGAGCCGCCATCGTAAACGATGCGACCGGCCTCATTTCCAAGAAGATTCGCATAGATATAGACGGCTCGTTGGGAGCGGGAGCCCTCGCGTACGATCTGTTCGCGCGTTGTGTGCTTAGCGAAGGCGAAGTGACTGGCACTTGGATTCACGATCACGTCAACATCGAGGGCTGCGAAATCCAGACCGCGGCGCACGGGAATCCAAGCATCTTCACAAATCTCGAAGCCAACCCGGATGTCATCGAGCGAAACCACCAGATCACCAAACGGGCAACTCTGCCCGGCGCGCACCACGTCACGACGCGCACGCCGCGGCCACGGTTTGAACCAACGCGGTTCATAGTGCACGCCGTCGCCGGCCAAGTGCTCTTTGGCTACGATGGCCACCAAATGCCCGTCTGCTAGCACCCAGGCGCCGTTGTACAACCCACTTTCGATCGCCACCGGTGCGCCGACGACGACGCAGATACCGCGGGTGTGAGGTAGAAGCGTCGCAATCACCGCTTCGGCTCGCGTTGCTACGTCAAAACCCAAGAAAGCATCCTCGCAACCGTAACCTGTGACTCCTAACTCGGGGGTGACCAGTAGGCTTACGCCTTGGGCTTGGGCTTCGGTGATAGCGGCCAAGAGCCGCGTCTGATTTCCTTGCCAATCGAGCGGCGTTTGGTTCACCGCTGCCGCTGCAACCTTGAGCCAACGCATCGGTTACCTCGCTTCGGGGGGGTTAGGCGCACCGCTCAGCATCTCTTGGGGGTCGACACCGCGGGTTTTGAAGATCATCCGCGCCTTCAGGGCGTGGAGCTCCGGCTCCAGGCCGACGGGATATTCGTGTGGGTTCTCAAACCGTTTGATACCACCGTGAAGGTGGGCCAGCTCAGCCTGGGCACGGGATCGCACCATCGCGAGCGACTCTGCTTGAGCGACGCGTCTACCCTGGCGAATCAATGGCACAAGCAGGTCTTGGTAGGCTGCCTCGCGGGGGAGGCGCTTCTGCCGGGTTGGGTCCTTTGGATCGACAATGGCTGGCAGGTTGATGCCAGTAAGTTGATCGAAGATCATGTCACCCACGTACTCGCCGTGGTTTATGAAGCGCCGTATTTGCAAGATGCCAGGCGTTGTGGTTTTGGCCGCGTGGTCGGACACCTTCAGTTTGTGTTCAAAGGCACCCCCTGGGCGCTTCAGGGCAGTGAGTTTGTAGACTCCGCCTAGCGCGGGTTGATCAAATGCGGTCACGAGCTTTGTGCCCACACCCCACACCGCAATTTTGGCGTCCTGGAGTTTGAGACTCTGGATCGTAAGCTCGTCGAGGTCATTGGAGCCTACGATGAAGGTGTCCGCGAAGCCGGCCGCATCCAGCAGCCGACGTGCAACGGTACTCAGGTAGGCGAGGTCGCCCGAATCGAGGCGGACGCCGAGCAAACGCTGGCCCCGGGCTCGGAGTCGTTCTCCTACCTGAATTGCGTTACGCACCCCCTCCACGGTGTCGTAGGTGTCCACCAAGAAGACGCAGTTGTTCGGCATCGCATCGGCATAAGCGTTGAAGGCCGTGAGCTCATCTTCGAAGGACATGACCCAGCTGTGCGCGTGGGTGCCTTTCACCGGGATTCCATACAAGCGGCCCGCAAGGACGTTCGAGGTGGCGTTGGTGCCACCTACGTAGGCTGCGCGGGAGGCCGAAAGGGCACCGTCTACACCCTGGGCGCGACGCAAGCCGAATTCCAGCACCGGCTCACCTCGCGCAGCGTGGCAGATCCGCGCGGCCTTCGTGGCTATTAACGTTTCAAAGTTCACGAAGGTTAGGAGCGCAGTCTCCAGCAGCTGACATTGCAGCAGCGAGCCGCGCACCCGCAACAGCGGCTCGTGGGCAAACACCACCGTTCCCTCTGGAACGGCTTCAACATCGCAATCCAGGTGGAGGCCGGCCAACGCGGTGAGGAACGCCCCTGGAAACAACGGCGAGCCATCGTGACCGCTAAGACTACTCAGATACTCGATATCCTCTGGGGCGAACCTAAAAGCCTCGATGAATTCCGCTACACGCGCGAGCCCGCAGGCGAGCGCATAACCGCCCTGAAAAGGGTTGCGGCGAAAGTACAAGTGGAAGACCGCCTCATCGTCGGCCCGCCCAGCGCGCCAATAACCAAGTGCCATCGTGAGTTGATAGAGGTCGGTCAGCAGCGCGAGGGAAGGTTGGTACAGCGCGGAGAGCGTCATGGAAGACTCCTTGGTGTCTTTCAGACACTAACATGGTGTATGAATAACACGATGTCAAGGCCTTCGTCGCCAGCTTCGAAGACCCAAAGCTTAGGTCGGGCGATGAACGGATTGGATGCGGTGGGTCGGACAGGCGGCGGTGACTAGCGGGGCGCGCCTTGGTCGATCCAGCGCTTGATCAACTCTTTGCCGTTTTTGCCGACACCGTCGCCCCATGCCGCTGCCGGCGGCATGCTACCACTGTCGATTTCTCCAAGGATCTCGGAAGCCATCGAGAGAGCGCCGCGAATACCATCGGCGTCGTCATAGGTGTCCAGGCGAAAATCGCCGGGGGCGCCACGATTGGTGTCTGTGCCGTGACACAGGTTGCAGTGGTCATCCAAGAGAGGCAGCACGTCCTTCGTGAAGGTCGGGCTCACTGGAACCGTGCTGATGTCGGCAACGGCAAAGTTGCAGGCCGAAAACAGCGCAGCCAGCGCGATGCTGACGACGGCGGCGCCAAGGGAGCGACGGTTCATGGCTTTGACTCCATGGTGATGCTGCCCGTGATGGTGATGTCATCGTCCACGGGGATAAACAGGAGGCTGGGGCGCTCAATCTTGTGAGTGGTGAGGCTGACGGGGAAGGCGAACGTCGCTACGGCGGTCGTGGCATCCTTAAGATCAACTTCAAGCTCGAAGCTCTTGACCCCCTTCACGCCATGGAATTCGATTTCGGCGGTAACCGGGATCTTGACCTTTCCGGGGGTGGTGGGCGGCACAAAGCCGGGCACCGCGGCCTTGATGACCACCAGGGGGAACTTGGCCCCTTCGACTACTTCCAGCATATGGGCGTCCCGGTTGCCATTTCCGGAATCGAAGCTTATGACTGGCGCGCGTGCCATCAGCTTCAGGCCGCTGGCATCCACAACCGCTACCACCTCGACCTTGACGCTCTTGCCTTCCACCTCGTGCATTTTGTGCACGAGTTTGTAGCTAACCTCACCTTGTTTCGCGGCCCATTGCGCCGCTTGGCTACTGTTGGCCCACAGGCCAGCGATAGCGACCACCATTGTCATCAGGAAAGTACGCATTGTTCTCTCCATGGTCATCAGAAAACCCAGGCCGCGCCGGCAATTGCCAGACAACCAAAGGTGCCATAACCCACCAGCTCGTGGATCTGAGCCATCTTCTTTAGGCCGCTCTGATTCCCGGCGTCGGCCTTACGCGCGGTTACAAACCCCAGGCCGATCTGTGTGAGCATGCCGAGGGTGGATAGCGCCGTGAACGTTTTGTGCACTGTTGCCGTCGAGAAGCCGCGATTTTCGACGGCCCCTTCATAGGGTTCGGGAGCGAGCATTGCGTAAGTGCCGGTGGTGGCAAACAGCGTCGTGGTT
>JAKLEG010000399.1 GCA_022703175.1 Myxococcota bacterium
CGTGGTCTTGGCTAGCCGCTCGCCATCTACCCGCACGTGGGCCCAAGGCACCGCATTCAGGCTCAAGTAACCGGTTTCAGCCTTGCGCACCGGGGCCGAGCGCGGCGTTCGATTGGGTCGAGGCAATGCACCACCACTGGGTTTTTGTTTCGTGCCCTCAGCCTCTTCAGGCACCAACACCACGGCCTCTGGAGAGGCACTGGGCACGGCTGACGTGGGTACGGGGGCTGGCGCAAGCTCGGACACCCTGGGCAACGAGCCCACCACAGTGGTGGTGGACGGAAAGAACGTTGGCGATGGCGGCACCGCAGGAGGTGCCGTCATCACAGGCACGGCAACCACAGGTGTCGGCGTGGACGGCGGTGCCAATTGCGTATTATCGGCGCCGCGAAAAAGTAAGCGCCCCATCACCACCAGATTGCCGGCCAACAACAAGCCTGCGATCACAATCCCATAGAACATCGGCGTACGCCGATCGCCCACCACCGCGCGCCAGTCCAACAACGGCCGCTCAGTACGTCGTTTCAATGGGATCACAGCCGTCGAGGAGCGCGCGGCCACCGACTCGCCGATGCGCGTTCCAGAATCAAGAGGCGTGGTGGCTGACACGGTCGGAGCAGGTAGCTCACTGTGCCACCCGCTGTCAGGTGCGGTGTCTCGACGCGGCGCCTTCAAGATGACGGTGGGCTGGGGCGGTAACGCCGGACCGGGCGACTGGGAAGCGCGTTCCACCAAGGCTGACCAGTGTTTGGAGATCTCGGTGCGCGACTCTGACACCACCTCGCGTTCCACCAGAGGTGGCGGTGCCGATTCAGTCACCAGATGCACCAGGTCGCGTCGAGCCTCGATCGGCCCGCGGGCTAGCAATACTGGTTCGATGGCTTCACGAAACTGCGAGGCATCATGAAAACGGTCGTCGGCTTTCATGGCCAGGCTTGTCATGATGGCCTTGCACAACACCGGATCTTGTCCGGGGGCCAAGGTCGCAGGGTCAGGCAATGGCTTGGACTGTTGTTCGAGACGCGCCCCTAGATTGCGGGCGTCAAACAATGGCCTGCCTGTTACCAGCTCAAACAAGACCGCGCCCACGGAGAACAAATCTGCGCGCCCATCCACCCGCTCGCCGGCCACTTGCTCTGGCGCGGCATAGCCCCATTTGCCGCGCATGCGTGCGAAGTTGGTATGCTCACCTGCACGCACAAAACGCGCTACGCCGAAGTCGCACAGCTTGGCATAACCATCCAACGCGAGAAGCACGTTCTGGGGAGAAATATCGTGGTGCACGATCCCCAGCGGCTGGCTTTTCTCGTCCGACCTCGAGTGCGCGTAGTCAAGAGCTTCGAGCATATCGTACGCAATGGTCGCGATGACCGGGCTCGACAGCCGCGCCGCCTTTTTCCCGACCGCGCGATCCAACGCACGCAGATCGATACCCGCTACGTACTCCATCGCGATGAACAACTCGCCCTGGGCCTCGGAGAGGTCGTACACCTGCACAATGTTGGGGTGATGCAGAGTGCTCAAAATCTTGGCTTCGCGAACGAACAGGCGGCGGTACTCAGGATCGTCGCGAAAATGTGGGAAGATACGTTTAACTACCACCGTCTTGGCGAACCCCTCCACTCCAGAGGCTCGCGCCAAATAGACCTCCCCCATGCCGCCCGCGGCAAGTCGCTTCAGGAGTTCATAGGGGCCTAGATTCGCCTTCGCCATCACTAACACCAACATAGCCGTGAACCGATGCGCTGTGTATAGTCCGACGCATGGCCCGAGCCCCCACTGAGCCCGAACCACTTACTGAACGCCTCACGGATGTGGCGCCGTCGCCGCTTGACGGCCCCGAAAGCTGTGTCATCCACGTCCTGACAGGCCATGCCAATGACCAAGGCCGCTCGTACACGCTGCAGCGCGGCACCGCCCTCATCGGTACGGCCCAAGGCTGCGACGTCTGTGTTAGCGACCCCAAAGTTTCGCGCCGTCACCTGGAAGTCAGCCTCACTCCCCAAGGCGTAGCGCTACGTGACCTGGGCAGCACCAACGGCACCCGCTACCTGGGCGCCCCTATCACCGAAGCTGTGGTCCCGCTGGGCTCACAGGTGGTGTTAGGTCGCACTGTGTTGGCCATCCTGCCGGTCTTGGCAGGCGATACCCAACTCATCAGCGACAGCACGCAATATGGCGAATTGGTGGGTGCCAGCCCTGCGATGCGACAACTGTTCGGCGTATTGCAACGGCTGGAACGCACGCGCATCTCCGTGTTGATCCAGGGAGACACTGGCACCGGCAAGGAGCTTGTGGCTCGCGCGCTGCATGAACAGGGCCCCAACAAAGAAGGGCCGTTCGTCGTGGTGGATTGTGGCGCCATCCCCCAGGAGTTGGCCGAGAGCGAAATCTTCGGCCACGTACGCGGCGCGTTCACCGGCGCGTTGAACGATCGCGTAGGTGCTGTGGAACAAGCCCATGGCGGCTCGTTGTTCCTGGACGAAATCGGTGAATTGCCGCTGGAGCTGCAAACGCGGCTATTACGCGTCCTTGACCGCCACGAACTCAAGCGCGTGGGCGAAAACCGCTACCGCAACGTCGATGTGCGCATCCTAGCCGCGACCCGACGCGACCTGGTCGCTGAGGTAAAAGCCCAGCGATTTCGGGAAGATCTCTACTACCGTTTGGCCGTCGTCACGCTGCGAACGCCACCGCTTCAGGAACGCGGCGAAGACATCGTGCTGCTCGCCCAGCGGTTTGCCCGTGAGCAAGGAGCGACGGCCGACTTGCCGGAGCCGTTGTTGCGCATGCTACGTCAACACACCTGGCCGGGAAACGTTCGCGAACTAAAGAACTCCGTGGCGCGCCTGTTGGCCTTGGGGACGCTGTCGCTGACGAACGAAGTCTTGGGCAGCTCGGTCTCGCAAGCACTAGAGGTAGACCCATCGGTGCCCTACAAACAAGCGCGCGAAGAGCTCCTCGACCGTTTTGAGCTGGCCTACCTCGACGCCCTGATGGCCCGCAACAATGGCGTCGTCGCCGCGGCTGCACGCGAGGCCCAGGTCTCCCGCAAACACCTCACCGAGCTTTTGCAAAAACACGGCCGGCGCGGCAAATCCGAATAGTTTTGACGCCCTGCTGCGCCAACGCTAGGTTCTGCCGAGCCTGGGCGAGTGGCGCCCGATTCCCTAGGAGCCTGGCGATGACGCGCATCCTGAGTGCAACCCTCATCTCATTGGCAATCGCGGCGTGTGGCAGCGACGACACGAGCAACGACGTAGCCGAGGTGGGCTGGAGCTTCAATTACAGGGATTTCACCAACGATGCGGCCCCCGACGATCTGCGCGGCTGCGACAACCGCCCGGATGGGGGCAACGCAATACCACCGTACAACGCCATCACCAAAGTGCGCGTGCTGATAACCGATCCGGCAGGCCAGGTACCGGGCATGGACCAAGAGTATGACTGTGCTCAAGGAATTGGCGGCGACCGGTTGCCGGTGCGCGGCCTGGTGCTGCAGGAGTATGCACTCACCATCGAAGCCAAGAACGCCACTGGTACCGTGCTCTACCGCATCGTCAAGCCGACGTGGGATTTAACCTCGTTCAAGTCCGAAAGCTTCGAGCTCCCCACGGCCACCGGCGAGTTTCACACCTTCCCGCGCTATGACGGCGCGCTTACCTGCCCCGCAGAGATCGTCACGATGCGCTATGCGCTGTACAGCAAAAACAGTGATGGCACGTTTGCGACCACCCCAGTGGCGAGCGGTGTACTGTCCCCAGCATGCGAGCAAGGATTCTCCGGTTACACAAGCCTGGAGCTCATCATCCGCGAGGTGCCGGTGACCATCGCGAACGGCACGTTCCAGACCTACAATGCCTTTAGGATGGCGGTGGCCGCATTAAACGGCAGCGACCAAGTGCTCTACTGCGCGACCGACACAAATCGAACGGTGCGCCCCGGCAACGACAGCCTTGGCGGCGACCTCACCATGCTCTCGGCTACGAGCTGTGACTAGCTCAAACCGTATTCTTTAATTTTGTAGAGCAACGCCCGATGCGAGATCTCGAGGAGCTCGGCGGCACGGGTACGATTGCCAGTGGTCTTCTCCAAAGCCCGACGAATCAACTCTCGCTCGATCGTGTAGGTCGCCTTTTTGATCGACAGATCGTCGCCAAAAAACGGCATCTCCACCTCGACCATGCCATCGCGCAGCTTGTCGGGTAGATTTTCGAGCTCGATGCGGTTGGAGTCGGCGAGCACCATCGCGCGCTCGATGGTGTTCTCCAGTTCTCGGACGTTCCCAGGCCAACCGTAATCCAACAGCGCCCGCAGAGCCTCGCGCGAGATGGTCATCGCGTCACGCTGCAGACGGGCCCCATACTTGGCGATAAAGTGCTCAACCAAAATAGGGATATCATCTTTACGCTCGCGCAGAGGTGGAATGCGTAGCTGTAAAACATTCAAGCGGTAATAAAGATCTTCGCGGAAAGTGCCGTCCTTCACCATGCCGACCAAGTCGCGCGCGGTGGCCGCCACCACCCGCACATCCACGCCCAGAGCCTTGTTATCGCCGACCTTACGAATCTCTTCTTCCTGCAGGAAACGCAGCAGCTTCACCTGCAACATCACCGGCAGCTCACCGATCTCATCTAAGAACAGCGTACCTCCGTTGGCCTCTTCGATGAGCCCCTTCTTGTTGCGAGTAGCATCGGTGAACGCACCTTTGACGTGCCCAAAAAGCTCGCTTTCCAAAAGCGTCGCAGGGATCGCACCGCAGTTGATCGGGATAAATGGCCCTTTGCTGCGCACCGACTTGTCATGCACCGCGCGCGCCACCAACTCCTTACCTGTGCCCGATTCACCGATGAGCAGCACCGTCGACTTGTAGTCGGCGATCTTGGCGATGGTGGCGAAGATGTCGGCCATCCGTTGGTTTTTGCCGATGATCCCCGACGGCGTCTCGACCTGCCCGACCTCACCCTTCAAGCGCGCGTTCTCGGCTTTGAGCCGTTCGCGCTCGTCGGCCAGACGCAGGCGTTCTTGCGCCATACGGATCTTAAGCAAGATCTCGTCACCCTTAAACGGCTTCGAAACGTAGTCGGCTGCCCCCAATTTTAGTGCCTCGATCGCCGCTTCGAGCTCGGCAAAGGCACTCATCATGATGACCGTGACCGGGAACTTGGCCTGCGCAATTTTCTTCAACAATCCGAGGCCGTCGAGCTCCGGCATTCGCACGTCGGAGAGCACGATATCAATATCGCCCTCCTTGAGCCGTTGCAGCGCTTCGACACCCTGCTTGGCCTCGCGCACATCAAAGCCGTGTTTGCCAAGCATCACGGTGAGCATCTGCCGCATCCCCTCTTCGTCGTCCACGACGAGGACACGGTTGCCTTTCACCGCCTTGGTTTTTTGTCCGTCGCCCATGCGCTCTTGTAGCAGGAAGCGGCGGCGACGAAAACAACACCGGCAAGTGTGACTAGGCGACGGGTGAACGCACCTTGCGTGTGGCCGTTGCACAGACGGTTGCCAAGGCCGGCGCCAACGTGAGCCCCACCGACGCGGCTTGAGCACGAAGGTCGTCAGCGGATGCTGGCGTTCGCGCGTCGCCGTTCAAGTGGCTCTCAATTCGCAACGATTCAAAAGCATGGTAGGCACACAAGCCGCGCACGGCGCGCGGTCCACGGCACTGCGGATGACTGCAACGAGCCT
>JAKLEG010000004.1 GCA_022703175.1 Myxococcota bacterium
GTCGGTTTGGTCGAGAAGGATCAGGTCGCCTAACAGCTCCCGCAGGTGTGGCTGGGTACGCCACCCCCACGGCAGCATATCGGTGTTGAGAGCCTGCCAGCTGCCGGCGTCGAGGCGAAAGACGTGCAGCTCTCGCGCGCCATTCTCCAGCCAGGCGACCACAAAACGGCCCGCCGAGTCTTTGAGCAGTTGGCCATGGCTGGCAACCTCGTCGGTAGCATCGCGCAGGTCAGTGGAGAGCGGCACCCAAGCCGACCCGGTGTGGCGCATCATCGTCACCGTGTCGCCACCGGCAAACTCCCCAGTCCTAGAGGTTGCCACCAGCGCCACTGGGCCATCACTGTCGTCGGCGATGGCGAGCGCGCGACTGTCACCGCCCAGGTCGCCCAGGTCGACCACGGTGCCGTCGACGAAGCGATAGAGTCGGTTGTGGCCCGCGGTGCTTGTCGTCAGCAGAAATCCTGGCAGGGAGGCGCCAGGTTCTTGTTCGGTTCGGAGCTCCATCCAGGGATCCATCGGCGTTGGGATCCCAGGGCTGTACTGCCGCCAGCGGTTGCCATCCCAGCCATCCACGTAAACGCTGTCATTTTGCAAGTAGACCATCCAGAGCGCATCGTCGGCATCCACGAGGCAGGTTGATCGCGTCGCTACCGAGGGCACGCGCATCCCTTGAGTGTTCAGCACATCGACGAACCCTTGGTCGGTTAGGCGTTGGAGCCTGAAGATGTCGTTTTCAGACCAACCAAGGAACAGCTCGTGATCGGCCCCGCCCATCTTCAACGTGGGTTCAATAATCGTCATGGCGGGAGTGATGTCCGGTTGGGCCCATAACGGCGCCCATTCGGGTTGCGTGGCATTGCGAGTCAGCACGGTCAGATCGCTTAGCGCAGACAAAATCGCGTAGGCGTTGTCATGATCTACAACGACGGGACTGAGCGTGCGGGCATCGGCAAAGGGCGTTGCGACCGGCACGATGGTGCCATTGGCAAACTCAACGGTGGCGACCTGAGCGTCGTCGCGAACCAGCAAGGTTGGCCGTTGCCCAGGCAAAACGAAGGCTTGCAGTAACGTGGCAGTGGCTCCGGCTTGGTCGAGCTGTTCCCAGCCGGTGTCGGCGAGGCGATAGAGCGCAAGGCCGGTCGCGATTTGCCCGATGAGGTAGGTGGCAACGCCCGGGTCGACAGCGAGGGCGGCTGCCGTGATGGGGAGATCGGGAACTTGCATCAGGGTGCCGCCGCCGTCGATGAAGGTTGAATGTCCGGTGGCAGAGTAGATGCCCTCGACGTCCGAGTAGCCAAATACGATGAGCGGCCGTCCCAAGTGATCCAAGCGGCCGTCTAGGTTGCAGTTGCACTGCGTGGTGTGCGGATTGTTAGCTGGCTGGTACAGCCAACTCCCGCCTTGGAAGGTCGCGGCCCCGCCGGTTTCCTTGACGCCGCCATCCACCACCCCCAGATGGATCGCGGCAAACAGCCAGCCACGGGCATCGGCATCGGCTTCGATGTTGTACCCCGCCATGTTGGCCGACCCTAGCTGTACATCGGGAAGCAAAGTCAGCGCGTCTGGGGGCCCGTAGTGAGTGCGGAGGTAGCCCCAGGGGCCGGTGCCTGGGCGACTCGCAAGCCAGATGCGGTTGGTGGTGTCGACGGCAAAGCGGGCACTGCCAAAGGGTACCGGTTCGACATCGTCGGTTCGCAGGCGTGGCTCGCTGAAGATGTCGGCGAGCTGATGGATCTCAAACTTGCGCCCCACCGTAAGACCGTAATTGTTGTAGGCGCCCAGGGCATAGGTATCGTGGGGTTCGGACAAGGTGACGGTGTCTGCAAAGCTGCCATCGCTGCCGCACTGCGCTCGCAGCTCCTGCACCAAGAGACTCGGGAACTCGCCGTGACGGTAGAGGCGCACGCCGTTGGCGCTCGGGTGGCAGCGGCCGCTGAGCGTCAGGGTGTTGCCAACAATGGCCAAAGCGTCGCGGGGTGGCGGCGTGACCAAAACGGGTGCAGGTGGTGGGCCGGGTCGTTCTGGAAGTGTTGTCGAATTCGGGGGGCTCTGGACGCCGATCCACCAATCACTGCGACCGCAACCCCAGCCGTGAGTCGCTAGCGCTATGCCGAGGTATGCAAGGCCGAGCGGCTGGGTGTACCGGCGAGGTGAGGCCAAAATCATCTGTGGCCTAAATTAGCATAGCGCGGGCTGGGGGAAAGGATCGGGTTGCGGGAAGCTACGAATCTTCGCGCGGGGTACCATCGGGGTTCAGGAGCTGTTCGCGTTCCTTGGCGCCCAATTTCATCAGCAAGTCATGCAAGCCGCAGCGGCCGGTCAACGAGGTAACCACCAGGTTCAACGACAAGAGCGCGACGCCAGCCAACCAACCCGGGTGGTGGAACACGGCCAAGAGGGTGAGGATGAAGGTACCACTGCCGGCCAAGAACCGACCCCAACGGTCAACGCTCCAAAGGGAAGGTTTGCCCCACAAGGTAGTCACGCCTCCTACCATCAGCTCTGACAACGTGAGGTGCTGGGCCGTGGTGCTGGGTGAGGAGAGGGTGTTTTGGACTTGCATCATGGGGCACCTCGCGCCTTTCAGCTGGATAGTGGTCGGCAACTCCAAAAACGGATGGATGCGTCCATCGATGACTGCATTAACTCGAAATATCTAAGGAATTTAAAAACTGGCCTTCCACTTAGGGGGAGGACACCCTATCTTAACGCGGCCCGAACGCCGTGATTCGGCCCCGGGAAGTTGTGAGGTGTGGGATGAGTGAGCCAACGACGACCAGGCCAAAACCCAGCGCGGCGGGCCTGATTATCGTCTATGTTACTGTTTTTATTGATCTCTTGGGGTTTGGCATCATTTTGCCCGCGCTGCCCTTCTACGCGGAGAAGTATGGCGCCAATGGGGTGTGGGTAGGTGTGATGATGGCCTCCTACTCAGCGGCGCAGCTTGTGGGGGCCTCGCTTTTGGGGCGGCTGTCCGACCGCATAGGGAGACGCCCGGTGTTGCTGCTCAGCCTAGCCGGCTCGACGGTGTCGTTTGCGCTCTCCGGCGTGGCTCAGACGCTGGCGCTTTTGGTGATAAGCCGAGCCTTGGCGGGGGCCTTTGGGGGCAGCATCCCAGCGGCACAGGCGTTCGTTGCCGACCTCACGGCGCCGCAAGAGCGCGCCAAGTACATGGGGATGTTGGGGGCCTCGATCGGCTTGGGGTTTGTCTTCGGTCCCGGTATTGGCGCCGTGCTTTCGGGCTATGGGTTTGGTGTGGTCGCGTTCGTCGCCTCTGGGATTGCCCTCGCGAACTTCATCGCTGCGTTGTTCCTGTTGAAGGAGTCGCTACCCAAGGACGGCGCGCGGCGGCGCAGCCACTTTGACTTGGGCGCGCTGGTGACGGCGATGCGTCACCCGGGCGTCGGCCACGTGCTCGTGGCCACCTTTTTCGCCACCCTCGGCATGGTGTTCTTGGAGACCACCTACGCATTGTTTGGTGAACAGGCGTTTGGCTTGACGCCGCGCACGTTGGGCTTTCTGTTCACCGGCATTGGGGTGGTAGGTGTGATCGTACAAGGTGGCCTGGTGGGGCGCTTTGCCAAACGCTTTGGCGAAGCGAAGGTGGGCGTGCTGGGGGCACTGATAAGCGCCGTCGCCTTCTCCTTGGTACCGCTTCTGCCGACGCTCGCCCTGGGCGCACTGGTGCTGATGACGCTCGCGGTGGGACAGGGGCTGTTAAATCCGATGCTGCCAACCTTGCTGTCGCGCGAGGTGGGCGCCGATGAACAAGGTGGCACCTTGGGTTTAGGGCAGTCGGCATCTGCGGGAGCGCGGGCGCTTGGGCCCATCATGGCGGGCTTTTGTTTTGATTGGCACCACGCGGCTCCCTACGTGGCGGCGGCGCTCTCGGCCGTTGTTGTGATGCTGTTGTTGTTACGCGGGGCCACGGGTGTGGTCGCGCCTGCTGGAGCGGTCGAGCGGGTGACACCCCCTGTCGAAGTGTGAGGTGTCGCCCGCGCCCTGTGGCTTAACAGCTCGGGACCGCTGGGCGTCCCGGACGGTAGGGGGTGTAGTGGGGCGTCCATTGCGCCTTGCGCACCAGCCGCGTGAGCTCCTCGTCGCTGACCACCCGACCGTGACCAGCATCGCGCGCGCACTTGGCCACGGCGATCGCCACTTGCGCTGAGGTTTCGCGCACCTGTTGGCACTCGGGCAAGAGCATCCCTTGTTCCATGAGCGTGGGCGAGACCATCGCCGATACGGCGCGGCTGCCTGCGACGAACATAGCGTCGGTGACCTTGGGTGAGTTGGCAACCAATGCCCCCAAACCCACCCCTGGGAACATGAACATGTTGTTGCACTGGGCAGCCACCAGCGTACGACCCTTGTGGGTCACCGGGGCAAACGGGCTACCAGCGGCGAACAAGGCTTTGCCGTGGGTGCCGTTCACCGCGGCTTCGAACGTGCACTCCGATTTGGAGGTTGGGTTCGACAACGAGCAGATGATCGGCCGCTCGGTGTTGGCTGCGAGTGCATTCAAGAGCGTGGCGTCGAACAGCCCCGTTTGTGCGGTGACGCCGATCAAAACCGTGGCCTTGGCGTTTTTGATGACATCCAACAGTCCGATCTGATTGGGATTGTTGAGCGTCCAACCGGCCACCGCGGCGCGCGGGTGTGCAAACGGTCGTTGTGGCTCTTCGAGCTTCATGTCGTCCATCAACAGGCCCGGTTGATCGATGGTGAACAGATACTTGTGAAGCTCGGCGTCGCTGACGCCTTCTTCGTGCAAGGCCGCGCGCAGATTGCTGGCAATGCCCACGCCCGCCTGGCCTTGACCCACCACCACGAAGCGTTGGTCTTTGAAGCTTTGCTGCTTGATGCGCATCGCGGTCATCATCGCGGCCAGCGTGATGGCGCCCGTCCCTTGGATGTCATCGTTGAACGACAGCAGCCGTTCGCGATAGCGCGACAACAGCGTGAACGCCTTGTGTTTTGCAAAATCCTCCCACTGCAAGAGCGCCGACGGGAAGTTGCGTTTGACGCCCAAGACGAACTTTTCAATGAACTCGAAGTAGGCTTGCCCTTCGAGCCGGGGCTTGCGGTAGCCCATGTAGAGGGGATCTTTGAGCAAAAGCTCGTTGTTGGTGCCGACATCGAGGCTGATAGGCAAACAGCAGGCCGGGTTCAAACCGCCCGCCGCGACGTACAGGTTGACCTTGCCGACCGGGATCCCCATGCCGTCGGAGCCCAAGTCGCCAAGGCCCAAAATGCGCTCGCCATCGGTGACTACGATCAAGGCGATTTCTGGACGCGAAACATTTTGGAAGATGGCGTCGATGTTGGCGATGTTGTCGGGGGTGACGTACAGGCCGCGGTAGCGGCGCATGATGTGCGATAACTGCATGCAGGCTTGGCCAACTGTGGGCGTGTAAACGATGGGCACCATCTCGCACAGGTGTTGGGTGAGTACGTAGTAGAAGAGCGTCTCGTCCCGATCTAAGAGGCTCATCAGGTAGATGTACTTGTCCAGGTCGTCGTGCTTGCGACCCCAAGCCTCCATGCTGCGCTGAGCTTGCTCCTCAAGAGTTGAGACAGCGGGGCGCAATCGCCCATCCAGGCCTAACGCCAACCGTTCTTCTTGGGTGAATGCTGAAAGCTTATTGAGCAGCGGGTCGGTCATCAGCTGCCGGCCGCGAATGTAGACTTCGTAGTACTCCTCGCCCGTAAGAGGATCCACGCGAAACGAGAAGGTCTTCATTGGCTCTCTGCTCCCATGTGTCGTAGGCGCGACCGTATCTATGTACCAGAAACCTCTACAAAAGCCTCGGGGTACCGTCACTGGGTTGGCAGCGTGTACTCTCGACAGCGCAGGCCGGTAGGCATAAGTTCGATGGCTCGCCTGGGTTGCGTGCGGTCAGAGTACCAGGGCTTTTTCGCTCTTGCTGACCGAGTCAAGCGTTGCCACACTGCTCACCATGTCCCGCCGAACCTGGTTTTTGTTGCGTCTGCCGCTCAGCATTCTGCTTGGGGCTGCTGCGGGTTATGGCTTTAGCTATATTATTGGTACCGATCCGGGGTGCCTCTATGTCATCTCCCCCAGCACCGTTGCGATCCTGGGCAAGATTGCCTCCCCGTGGAGCATGACGGCGATCGGGGCTGTGATCGGCTTAGGGTTTGCCGGGCCGCCGCCTGTGGGAATGCGACGCGGCCATGGCGAGCTCGATGATGAGCTGCTCCGGGCCGAGATCCGTGCGAGTTACGAACACCAGGACGCTCAGTAGCCGCCTTTGCTGTAACGCGGATCGGCGCGCAGCTTCTTCAAGCCGGTGTCGCCGGTCACTTCGCTAAACGAGGTGACCCCCGCCTCTTTGGCTTTCTTCAGGTGCTCAAAGGCCTTATCCAGGTTGCCTTGGTGGCCATGCGCGCGTGCCAGGTTCAAATGGGCATAGCCGATATCTCGCCGCTCTACAGCCAACGGCGCCAAGAGCAGGGCCTTCTCCGACAGTGGGATGACGAGCTCGTCTTTGCCTTGCAGCAGATACACGTAGCCCAGGCGCACGTAGATCTTTGGCTCGTTCGGGAACAGTTTGAGCGCATGTTGCAGAGCATCCTCGGCGCCGGCGAGCTTGTTGGCATCGATGTAGCGGCTCGCCAGCTGGATGAGCACGGCAGGCGAGTCGGGCAACAGGTCGGCGGCGGCGATGGTGTCGGCGATGGCACTGGCATGATCTCCAAGCTTTGATTTGGTGTAGCCCAGCTGGGTGAGCACCCAAGGATGGTTCGGCGCGATCTTGGCGTAGGCCTCAAACGCTGCCAACGCTTCCTTGTGTCGGCCAATGTGGTTGTACATCTCGCCGATGTAGCCGCGGGCATGGAGGAAACCGGGATGGCGCTCTACGGCGCTCTGCAGAATGGCCAGCGCATCGTCCCAACGCCCTTCGCGCATGCGCAAAAAGCTTGCGCCCAAGACGGCGGTTGGATCGTGGCCAAAACCCAGCGCGGTGGCCTTGCCTAGCGACTTCCAGGCCGCGTCCGTTTGCCCCAACAGGGCCTGGGCCACACCCAGGCCGCCCCAGGCCTCGCCATACTCCGGATCTTCGCGGGTGGCGGTGACAAACCAGTCGCGCGCCTTTTCGAGGGCCGCTCTCGGCAGCGCCAGTGGCATATTGAGGTCGGCGGCGCGGGGGGACAGCGATTGCCAGTTGAGTATCTCCAGTCCAAGTGCTGTGGCCCGCCAGGCACGCAGGCTTTGGGTTCCAAAGGCCCCTGCCTCGACGGTGGGCTGGGCGGCGCCCAACTCGCGGGCCAAAATCTCGGCCGCCCGGCTTTCAACCTCAGTGATTTCGCCGAGGTCGGCGCTGAACGATTGCGTGTTAAGGACTTTCTTGTGTTTGGGATCGTAGGTGACGAGCTGGACCTCGATATCGGGCCAGGCGGCCGTGTAGCTGCCGGTGAGCAGCAGGTCGGCACCGACTTCCATGCCCAGCCGCAGCGCTATCGCTTGGGTTGTCACATCTTGCACCGCGATGTTTCCCTGACGCATCGCCGCGTTCACTTGACGCAGCGATACGGCGTTCAAATCATCTTGGCGATGCACGCGGAGGCTCAGCGCATCGGCGATGGCAACGCCTATCCACTGATATTCCTGCCCGGAGCTCGTCGCGAGGGGCGCGATGGCCACGGTGGTGCGCGCCGCATGGGCTGTGGGGGTAACGAATGAGACAAACACCAAGGCAAGCGTGACAAAGGTCCGGTGCATGGGCCTCCCTTCGAGCGTGTTCGGGTTATAGCACCGAGTGGCAGCCGAGAGCAGCTGGTTCAAGCGGTGGCCGGTGCTAGCCACAAGGCGCGGTAGCCCTCACGCAGGGCGTGATCATCTTGGCTGCGGCTTAGGCAATCGGCAATCAGTGCTTCGACCTCCGCGCGCGTGATCTTGATCGGTCGGTCGCCATGCGCTTGCGCCAACAGTTGTTCGCCCAACACCAAGGTGCGCACCGCCATCCAGAGCGGCAGCAGGCAGAACAAGCGGATCTCACTCGCCGTGGCGGGGATGGTCAGAGCGTAGGTCAAGGCGGCATCCAGCTGCCGGTGGGCGAGGTCGTACAAAGGCTTCAGATTTGTGCGCATGGCCGCTGTGGGGTCCTCTGCGCTGAGTCCTGCGGCTTCGGGTGCTTCGGGGACAAAACACCAGCCCCGCTCCCAATCTTCAGACACGTCCTTCAAGATGTTCACGAGCTGCAAGCCCATGCCAAAGTCTTCGGCATGGGCGCGCAGGCAACGTTGCTGCGCCGCGGGAAGCTCCGGGAGCTCTAGCAAGAACAACTCGGTTAACAAGCGCCCGACGGTGCCCGCCACGAAGTAGCAGTAGCGGCTCAGGTCTGCGAGCGACACCAGGCGCCGGAGGCCGTGGGCATCGGCGGGGCGACGCGCATAGACCATCATTCCGAGCGCCAGCTCGTTGATCCACGGTACACATGCCTGTCGTTGGGCCACATCGATGGTGTCAAACACCCTGAGCACCCGAGCCAGCGCCTGGGCGAGGCGCAGGTCCGCGGTGGGCGCCGGGTCGTGCGGCAACTGCTGCACAAATTCGGCGGCGGCGCGGCGGCGCTCTAACACATCGGTGAGCAACGCTAGCAACTCGGAGCGTCGTTCGGGGGCCAACGTCGCGTGGTCCTCGACCGCATCGGCGATACGGCACAACAGGTAGGAGCAGGTGATTGGCACCGCTAGCCGCTTGGGCAACAGCTCAATCGGCCGGGAGAAGGTGCGCGATACTTCGCGCAGCGCAGCCTGACAGTAGGCCCAATCGGCATCGGTGTCAGGGGCAGCTTGGGGGAGGGTGCTCGCCATGGAGTTCATTGACCCAAAGAGAGTAGAGAGAAGAGAGGTGACTCAGCGACGGCAACCTTGAGCCGCGCGCAGAAAGGCGGCGTCATCGTTGTTCACGGTGAAGTTACGATCCAGATCGGCGCCGCCGCACCAGTGGTTCTCTGGGGTGCATTGGGTGTTGGTGTAGCTTGTGCGTCGAAGCTCGAAGAGTGTTGTGTCAGCGGCATCCACGGTGCCGGAGTTGTCCACGTCGGCCGCGACGCAGCCGAGCCTCGCCCACGAGCAGGAGAGTTGGTCGGGCGAGTGATTGCAGGCGGGAATTTCGAACGCGAAGCGACTCTCGCCGTAATGGACGTGGCGGCCGTTGGGGACGCTTTGCCATTGGCCGGCCAGGTTGACCACCTCGTAACCGTCGCCAGCCGGGCGGATGGGAGGGCCGCTTGCGAAGCGGTTGTTGTAGCGTTCAACAATCCAGGGCGCATCGCCAGCTTCATTGGTTAGCTCTGCCTGGATTGCCGCCGCAATGTCTGCGCTGGTCAAAAGCGGCAGCGGCGCCGTGTCGCCCAGTTGTTGCCAGCCTTCACGTCGCGCCATTTCGTTTTCGGCATAGGCCAGGTTGGCCAGATCGGCCACAGGCACTGGCAAGCCGACGTTGGCGGCAATGACAGCCGCCTTGTAGCGATGCATTTGCGCCGAGGCGATGGTGCCCGCATCCCCCTGGGCGGAGGCGATGAGGATGTCCGACAGCACTCGGTGGAAGGTGAGGATGTGGTCGAGAGCCGTCAGCGCCTCTTGTCTTAGTGCGGCTTTGCCAGACATTTCGGCGTAGTAGACCAACGCGATGGCCCCCAACTCCATGTTTTGGAAGTCGTCCATCGCGCCGCTGACTGGACCCGCAATGGTTTCGGGGTAGGCCGCCGCCAAGGTCAGCGCCACCTCGCTCCAGGACCGATCGTTGACCTCGCTTGCCAAAAACTCCTCCCAGGTCCCGCCTCCGAAGGCAGTGTCGAGTGACTTGCAGGTGGTGCTGCCGCCACTGGAGCCAGCATTGACTCCAAGGCTTTGCAAGAGTGCGCGGATGGCCAGGCCGTTCGCAGAATCGTTGAGCGTAAGCTCCGGCACTGGGGTGTCTAAGCCCGGCGCGCTCATCGCGACGGCCAGGTAGCCCATGAAGCAGTCGTTCAGGGTTCCCAAATCCTGAGTGACTTCGCGTAGATCGGGGCGGGTCGAGCCGCCTGGAATCAGCTCGTTGTAGTCTTTGTATTCGCTCACCGTCATCAGTCTAAAGCCATCACTGACGACCCGATTACCGACGCTGGTCCCGGCCGCGGCAGCATGTGTGGCTGCGGTGCGCAGGTCGAGCGGCAGGTTGGGGAGTGTCAGGAGATCCTTGGCGGCCATATAGCCGATCATCAGGTCCGAGAAGTTGTCGCGGCTGTTGTGATTCGACCAATAGGCACCGCGCCAGGCTCCGGCTTGGCTCACGATGTAGGAGGCGCAGCAGTTGGAGACGCGCAGAAATTTTGGGGGTTCTGAGAAGACGTAGGTTATCGCGTAGTCGCTCATGCGGTTGACCGCGTGGCGATTGGGATACATGCGGGCGGGATCCAGCCAATAGTCGAAGGTCGTATTGGCAAAAAAGGTGCGCAGGATCTCCTGTTCCAATGTCGAGCTGAATTGCGCGGGTGAGGCAATCGGTGCGCCGTCGCGGGTGCGGCTGATGCTCTGGGTTGTGCCATCGATATGCACGTCATAGCCAGGGACCGCCATGCGGCTGGTCAGCCCCCAATGGCCGCTCACCTGCTCCAAGAACACCAGGCCCTCGAACATCCGGATGAGGGTCAGTTCCAACTCGCGGCCGCCCAAAGCCCGATAAGTCTGGGCGATCTCGTAGGTCATGCGCCCCATCGGGTTGTTATCTTTGGGCCCCACCACCACCTCCCAGGCGTTGCCACTCTTGGCTACCTCCATATGTGCAATCGCGACGGCGAAGCCGACGTCACCAGCCATGCCTAGGCGGTTGACGATTTCGAGCTGGCGGAGCACGCGCTCGCGATAAAAGAATTGAAACCCCTGGGTCCGCGAGCTCTCGGTGCCGTCGATCACTGGGGGCGTTGGCAGCGGATCGCCTTGCTCGGCATCACCGGCCGCATCGGTGACATCGGCATCACCGGGCCGAAGCGTGGCGTCGCCCGGGATGAGGATTGGGGGATTTTGTGGATGACGTGAGGACTGGCAGTTGGTCAGCCCCATACAGATCAACACGATGGTGAGGTGCGCGCGTAGGTTCATGCTTCAGCTCCGCGACAACGCCAAAGCGCCATCGTGCGGCGGCTGCGCCGCATTTGTAAAGAGATTAGTCGGTAACAAAGGCCTTGCGATAGGCACTGCGGAATAAAGCGCGGCACACGTCATAGTCGTCTGTGCTACCATGGGATACGGTGACCTGGGAAATCGCGTTGCGTCATCGTGGCGGCTCTTGAGTCTTACGTGCGCACAGGCGACAGTCCTCCACATGCAGACGCTCGGCCGGCATTTGATCGCTGATTTTTTTGGTTGCGATCCGCGAGTCACCAACCACGAGCCGGCGATTCGTCGCGCGTTGGTTGCGGCTACCCGGAAATCTGGGGCCACCATCATTGGCGAGGTGTTTCACAGCTTTGCACCTCAAGGGGTGACCGGCACAGTTGTCATCGCAGAGTCGCATGTCTCGGTGCATACCTGGCCCGAGCACGGCTATGTGTCGGTGGACATTTTTACCTGTGGTGGCCTCGATCCGCGGCCAGCCTTTGTGCATCTCCAGAAGGCCTTGAAGGCCAGAGAGTATCGCACCCTTGAACTCGTGCGCGGGGTGGACGACGACGTCGAGGCCGGGCGCAGCCTGCTGCCTAACGACGTGCGCACCTTCCCGTCGCTGTCGGCGCTGCGCACCACGAAGAGCGTGATGGCGAAGCAGGTTAAGCCGCGACGTGGCGGGCGATCACATCGATGACGTGGGCATCTTCGAATAGGCCAATGTGATCGTACGGCTTGCGCATCGTTTGCGTCGATTTTCCGTAGCGCGCCGATTTGAGTGGCACCAGGCCATCGGTGTCGGCCTTGGCGAGTTGCAGGATTTCAAGCAGCTCAGTCATCGGCGAAGCTGCGCCCTGCAGCAGCTCTGTCAGGTTGCCGGTAGCGCCGATAAGGCGCAGCGACCAGCGGACGTTGTGGTCGTCTACCGTGACCGGCGGCCAGCTGAGCTGCCACTTCAGGTCGGGAAGACTTCCCATGCCACCGCACACAGCAAAGTCCACAAAGCGTTCGTGCGTAGGCCCTAACACAGTTTGTGCGTACTTGGGTTGCAAAGCGGCAATGGCGGCACTGCCTTGCGTGACCATCGCGCCACTCAAGCCTTTGACCAAGGTGCCCACCAACGATTCGACATTGGGCGTACCTCGGAACGGTGAACCAATGCCCACGAGTTTGCCGATCGCCTTGCCAAAGCCAGCCTTTTCCAAGCGGGCGCGGGTGAGGGTGCCGTCCATGCCGCCTTGGCTGTGGCCGATCAGGGTGGCACGTGAGGAGAAAGGATCGCAGCCCAGCAACTGTTTTTGTTGCCGCATCTGCTCAAGCTGCTCCAACAACACGTCGGAAGATTGCTCGAAGGTGATGACGTTGTGACGGGGGCTGCCGATGACGAAGATCTTTCCTTTCAGTTCACTAGGAACAGCCACGCCATCGTAATTGTCCACAGCGCGCAGCTGTGCGGTGGCTGGGTCGGTCATGTTGGTGTAGGCGATGACCACTCGCTCGGCATATTGAGCCGTGCGAAACGCTATCGCTGCGGAGGGACCAATGTTTCCCAACCCTGGGCGGAGAATGGCCAGCTTGCCCATCTGTTTGGGGTTGCCAGCCGTGTTCTTCTCAAGTGGCGCCGCGATAGCTTCGCGCGCATAGTCGCTCGTGCGCCAGTTTTTGAAATTGCCAGGCAGGCTGCCAATTGCGTAGCCCCCTTCCGAAAGTGGCCCCAGCAAGGTGTGCAGCGTGGTTTCGAGGGCTTGGGTTTGCAGCCCCGACAAGGTCGCGGGTGGGGGCCGTAGTCGGGCCAGGCTCTTGCCCGAAATTCTAATGTTTGCCGCTTTTTCGGGGCGCGTCGGCGGCATGTGCAGGAGCTTGCTGAGTTGCACCAGCGAGCTGTCCAACTCGGTCACCAGATTCGCGCACGGCAAAACCGATGCCGGTGTCGATGTTGACAGCTGTTCAGTCTGCGTCGTCGGCAGCCGCAGCGTTGATGTTTCGCGAGGAACCAAAGAGGTTGGCAACGCTATTTTGGACATATTCTCATACCCCAAGGGTCGATAGGAGCATATCGGCAGCAATGATGTCTATGTCTCCACAAAATGCCTTGGTGGCCAAGTTGTTTGCTGATTCACCGTCTCTTGTCTGCTGCGGTTGGGGCGTAGAGAATGCCATGATGAATTTGTCTGGGTTGAACCGGAAGTTGGCGTGGGCTGTGCTTCTGTTGGTCGCGAGTTGCTCCAGTCCGGCCGCGCGCCGGTCGACGTTTCCGTTGGCCGCTGATTCTGGGCCACCAACTGACGTCGCCCATGACGAGATAAGTCCTGCGGGGGACGAGGCGACCGCTGACTCCGGAGACTCAAGCGGCATGGCTGACCCCTGGCTTCCCGGCGACCCCTGGCTCCCGGGCGACCCCTGGCTCCCGGGCGATTCCTGGCTCCCAGGCGATTCCTGGCAACCGGGCGACCCTGGTTTGGCTTTTTGCATAGCCCCGAATGCAGGTCAAAGCGATGCGGCGCCAGCGATTCAAGCGTGCATCGATGCCACGCCCGAGGCTGGTACCGTCGCGCTTCTGCCGGGCACCTACCTGCTGGGTGCACAGCTGTTGCTCACGCGTCCGATCACGTTGACCACCCTAGGGCTTATCGGCACCGCTCCTTGTGCTGACGCACCCTCGCGTTGTGCTACGTTGATGCCCACGCCGAGTTTGCGGTCAGACCGGGGGTTTCTCCGAGTACTCGCCACCCACCACGTCACGGTAGACCACTTGGTGCTAGATGGCGTGCGCCAGACGCGCTTGGCGTCGGTGTCGGCGGCCCAATGTGCGGCTGGGAATAATGGCGAGGGTTTCAATGCCGCCTTTTCGGATTGCCAGAGCTGCCGCTTTACCGCCAATGTGTCGCAACACGTGTTGTGTGGCACCGGCCTTGAGTATCGCGGTGACGACGCGGTGATCGAGCAGAACGCATTCTTGGACAATGGCGACAGCACGCAGCAAGGGCTCTGGTCCGACGGTCTTACGGTGCACGCCTCCGATCGCGCCAGCATTCGCAGCAACCGCATTGTGAACAGCACTGACGTGGGGCTGATCGTCGGAAGTGCTCGCGCTGCGGTCATTCGCGACAACCTGATTGAGCAGATCCGCGCCCACGCCTTTGCCGGCTTGATGCTGGACAACTTCAACGGCAGCACTCCTGGGGACTTTACCGGCACCGAGGTGACGGCCAACACCGTCAATTGTGGCGCCGAGGCGTGCGATTTCGGTATCAATCTGGGACCTCATGCCTGGTACCGTTCTACCAACATCTTGGGCGGGCAGGTGCACCACAACGTTTTGGTGGGTGCGCACCAGCCGTTGAACGTGGATGGTGCGGGCACGGCGACTGCGCCGCTGGAGCTCTGGGCCAACACACTCGCGGGCTCGGCGGCCACGATGCCCGTCCCATGTGGCAATCCAGGGTTGTCGTTGTTGAACATCGCTGCCGACGCCGTGGTGGACCGTCATGGTGAAACTGAACCATTGGCCACCGGTTATTCTTGGCACAGCTATTGTCCTGGGCCTTCCTATCTGGCGCAGCCTAGCTGTGGGCAGGCCGGCGGTAACACCTGCGAAGCCGCGGTCGACCTCTGTGTTGGGCATGCGCGGTTGGAGAGCGGTGACTGTACCGTCTGCTGTGATGTGAATGACGCGGGGGCGCCTTCGTGCGGCGGGGCGGGCGGCAACACTTGTGATAACGGCGTGTTAGATCTGTGCACAGGTGCGGCGCTGTTTCCTAGCTACGACTGCACCTTCTGCTGCGCGCGCTAAGCGGCGGGACCGCTGGTTTTGTCTAACAGCTCTTGCCAACGGGCATACAGCCGCTCGACCTCGTGGCGATTGGTCTCCAGGTTTTGCACCAGTTGCGGCACCTCGGCGCCCCGGGCGACGTACAACTCACTCGAATTCAGTAAGGTTTCGAGCTCGCTCACGGCGTGCTCGGCGGCCTGGATGGCCGCTTCCATTCCTTCGAGCTCACGCTGCTCTTTAAAGGAGAGCTTCTTCGGGCGGCTTGGGAGCGCCGCAGGCTTGGTTGGGGTAGGCTCCTTGGGCTTTGCAGGGGCTTGAGGTAAGGCGGCAACGCCGCGTTGCAGGTTGCCCCATTTTTCTAAGTAATCCGAGAAGTTACCTTCATAGTAACCGAGCTTACCGTCGACCTCGAAGGCCAAGATGGCGGTGGCGACGCGGTCTAAGAACCAACGGTCGTGCGAGATGACCAGCGCGCAGCCTGGGAACACCGACAGGGCATTCTCCAAGACGCCTAAGGTCATCACGTCGAGGTCGTTGGTGGGTTCATCCAACACCAGCACGTTGCCCGCTTGGCGCAGGAGCTTGGCGAGTTGCACGCGATTACGCTCGCCGCCCGAAAGTTGCCCCACGCGCATATCGGCAAAGCTGTCGTCGAAGAGCATCATGCGCAAAAACGACCGCACGTGAATCGGACCATCCTCCAAAAACACCTGGTCGTTGTCGCCAGAGACTTCTTCTAACACCGAGCGGCTATCGCACAGCTCAGCTCGGCCTTGGTCTAAGAACGCAAAGCGAGTGTTCTGGCCGGCCACCACTGTGCCGCGGTCGGGCGGCAGCAGTCCTAGCAGCGTGCGCACCAGCGTCGTTTTGCCGGCGCCATTGGGGCCTACGATGCCAATACGATCGCCCGGTTTGAGTCGCAGCGTCAGGTCATCGAACAGCAGTTTGCCACCCAGCGATTTGCCAAGCTTCTGTGTCTCTAGAATCGTGTTGCCCAGTCGCGGCCCCAGCGGCAATCGCAAGGTGAGCGCGCGATCGGCCGGAGATAGTTCTTGGGCATCGGCCCCAGCGGCTACGGCATCATTAAAACGATCGATGCGGGCCTGTTGTTTGGTGGTGCGAGCCGCCGGTCCCCGTCGGATCCAATCTAACTCGCGGCGAATGAACGAGCGCCGAATCCGCTCGCGCGCCGACGCCTGCCCCAGGCGTTCGGATTGTTTTTCCAAGAAGCGCGAATAGCCACCCTCGTACGGGTAGAGGTAGCCGCGGTCCAACTCCAAAATGCGTGTGGCCACGCGGTCTAAGAAGTAGCGATCGTGAGTGATGAGCAACAGCGCGCCGCGGTGGGCCAACAGTCGCCCCTCAAGCCACGCCACTGTCGTCGCATCCAAGTGGTTGGTGGGCTCATCCAACGCCAGCACATCGGGGCACGACAGCAAAGCCCTGCCCAAGGCCACGCGCCGTCGTTCGCCAATCGACATTTCGCCTACCAACTGCTGCAAGTTCGCAAGTCCCAGCGCGGCGGCCAACGTCTCTACTTCGTGGGCGCGATCGAATTGGCCCAAGCTTCCCAGCCGATCGAGGAGTGCTGCCTGCGCATGCAGCGCGGTGTCGAGCGCCTGTCCCTCCAAGCGTGGCAACTCCAGCTCCAGCGCCGACAGCTTCGCCATGGCCTCCGCTTGGGCGCGCAAACCCAACGTCAGCGTTAACTCCACGGTGAGCGTGGGGTCGAGGTGCGGCTCTTGCGAGACGTATTCCAACGACAGATCGCGACGTTTGGTCACGAGTCCAGCGTCCAGCGCGTCAGCAGGGTCTTGGCTCACCCGGGCGGCAGCGATCAGACGCAGCAGCGTGGATTTGCCCGAACCGTTTACGCCCACGAGCGCAATTCGGTCGGTTTCGTCTACGGCGAATGACACGTCCTTCAGCACGTGGCGTGGGCCGAAGCTCTTGGCGAGCCCTTGCACGGTGATGATGGCGCTCATATTCGCGAGCGGACTAGATGTCGGTGTAGGAATCGACGAGGCGGCCTACGACGCCGTACTCCAACGCCTCGGTCGCCTGCATCCAATAGTCGCGTTCGGTATCAGCCACCACGCGCTCCAGCGGTTGGCCGGTGGCCTCAGCAATCGACTTTTGGATGCGCGCTTTGATCTTTGTCAGTTCCTTGGCCTGAATCGCGATGTCGCTCGCCTGGCCGCCCGCACCGCCCGAGGGCTGATGCAGCAGGAAGCGCGTGTTCGGTAGGCACAGGCGGTTCTCTTTCTTGGCGGCCAAGTACAGGTGCGCCGCGGCGCTACCCACCCAACCGGTGCCAATCATTTTCACTGGGCAAGGCACGAACTTGATCATGTCGTGAATGGTGTCGCCGCTCTCCACGTGGCCCCCGGGGGAGTTCACGAAGATGCGGATTTCGCGCTTGGAGTCTTCCTGGGTAAGCGCCAGCATCTTGGCCGATACTGCTTGCGCAAGCTTCATATCGATCAAGCCAAACACAAGGATTGAGCGCGCCTTGAACAGCCGCTCTTCCAACAGCTCCGACGGCTTGTGGTTTGAGCCGGGGGTGGTGTCTTCGTCGTCATCATGCAGGAAAACCATCGGAGCTCCTTTGACGGCGCTCCCCGCAGGGGCCCCGTCACATTGCCGAAGAGGGATTAACCCCGACCGGGGGCTTCGCGCAACCCCGGCGCCTCGCGTCCGGTGCGGGCCACGTACTCAGTGTAGCCGCCGCCGTAGGGCACGACACCTTGGGGGGTGAGTTCTAAAACGCGATTGGAGAGGGCGGCCAAGAAGCGCCGGTCGTGCGAGACGAACAGCATCGTGCCTTCATAGTTGGAAAGCGACTGCAACAGCATCTCTTTGGTGCCAACATCCAAGTGGTTGGTCGGCTCGTCCAGCACCAGGAAGTTGGGTGGGTCGAAGAGCATGCGCGCGAGCACCAAGCGCGCCTTTTCGCCGCCCGAGAGTACCCGACAGGTCTTTTGAATCTCGTCGCCCGAAAAGCCGAAGCTGCCGGCCAAAGTTTTTAGCGTGCCGACGCTCGCCAGTGGGAACGCCTCATACAGCGTGTCCCAAACGGTCTTTTGCGGCTCCAGGAGCTCCATCGCGTGTTGCGCGAAGTAGCCCATTTTGAGGCTGGCGCCTTGCACCACTGCGCCGGCATCGGGTTTGGATTCGCCCGCTATCATTTTGAGCAACGTGGATTTACCGGCGCCGTTGACCCCCAACACGCACCAGCGCTCGCCTCGGCGCAGCACGTGCGAGAAATCGGTGTAAATACGGCGCGAGCCATAACCCTTGTGAATCCCTTGGAGCTTTACGACTTCGTCGCCGCTTCGGGGCGGGGTTTTGAAGTTGAAGACCAGGCTCTTTTTGCGCTTGGGGGGCTCCACCCGTTCGATCTTGTCGAGCATCTTCACGCGCGACTGCACTTGGGCAGCATGTGAGGCGCGGGCTTTGAAGCGCTCGATGAAGGCCAGCTCTTTTTTGAGCATGGCTTGTTGGCGATCGAACTGTGCTTGCTGCTGGGTATCAGTGATGGCGCGGGCGCGCTCGTAGAAATCGTAGTTGCCCGAGTAGGTGGTGAGCTCGCCGCCATCGATCTCGATGATTTTGTGCACCACCCGATTCATGAACTCACGGTCGTGCGAGGTCATGAGAATTGCGCCTTCATAGCTCTTCAAAAACTCCTCCAACCAGATGATTGATTCCAGATCCAAGTGGTTGGAGGGCTCGTCGAGCAGGAGGGCATCGGGGCGCATCAGCAGGATGCGGGCCAATGCCACGCGCATCTTCCAGCCGCCCGACAGGTGGCCCACGTCGCCATCCATCATTTCTTGCGAGAAACCTAAGCCGGCTAAGATTTCACGGGCACGTGCCTCAAGGCTGTAACCATCGAGGTGCTCAAACTCGGTTTGCACGTGGCCCAGCTCGTCGATGAGCTTGTCCATTTCGTGCTCGCGCTCGGGATCGGAGAGCGCGTGTTCTAGCTCATGCAAGCGCGCGGCCACGTGGGCCACATTACCTGCGCCATGCATGGTTTCCGTGACCGCGGCTCGGCCGCTCATTTCGCCGACATCTTGATTGAAGTAGCCCACGGTGACGCCGCGATCGACGGTGACCTGGCCTTCTTCGGGTTCTTCTTCGCGGGTGATGAGACGAAACAGCGTGGATTTGCCAGCGCCGTTGGGGCCCACGAGGCCCACCTTCTCACCGCGGTTCAAGGCGGCGGAGGCGTCGACAAACAAGATCTGTTGGCCGTGCTGCTTGGCTATGGCGTCAAAGCGAATCAAGGGCGCGCCTGTTAGCACATCGCGCGGGCGTAGAGGAAGGGGCAACTGCGGGTGGTCGTAGAACTCGTCCTCGTGTTAGCCCCGACCCGAGGCACGGCAGCCATTTGCAAACCCATACTGTAGCGCCGGTCGGTGGTCGATACTGGAGCTAGAGCTACCGGGTTACGGCTTGCGATACTTCACTTTCACGTCGGCATAGTCGACGGCAACGGTCCCCGGTGTCGAGGCACAACCGCTGACGGCGACTGGCCGCACGGCGAGCGCGAGGTCTTGGTAGGGGCCTATGAGCAACCGGCCAAGCACGGCCGGGTCGGTGAGCGTGACTGACATCAGCGCGGGTGCTTCTGTGCTGGCGTCATTGGTCGCAAGGCTCCACCATGCCCCTCGATGCCAAGCGAGCAGCTCAGCGCCTGAGTCGGCCGTACAGCCACCTGCTGTGGCATAACCATCGGCTCCGGCATAGACGGTCGGTGTGATCGAAAGAAGGGTGGGCGTGGCATCCAGGCGTGCGTAGACAAAGCGAAAGAACGCGGCCTGGGCTGGCTGCAAATCCCCTGAGTGCAAGATCCAGGTCTCGTTCAGGCTGGACGCCCCCACAGAGCCGCCCGATTTGACGATCTGTTGATGAGCCGTGTCATAGGTCATCACCGGCCCGAGCGTCGTCGGCGGGCCGTCGCAGGCCGTCCCGGTGCCACAAATCTTGGTCCAGTGGCTGCCATCCCACTCCCACGTGCCGTCCGCCTCCTCGGCACCAAACACGTCCCCGAACAATACCGTGCGCCGACGGGCGGCATCGTAGGCCATTCCCGGCCGATAGAGACGACCCGGACCGCACACGCCAGCGGCACAGGCTTTGGTCCACGACCAGGTGCTCGTTAGCGAATTCCAGCCGAGCTCCCAGGTTTCGTCACCCGTGACCGAGTTGCCTCCATAAAGCACGATCCGACCGCGGTCGGAGTCATAAGCCATGGCATGCGCGCTGCGACCGGTGGGTGCTGTTCCGCAGGAGCCTGCGAGACAAATCTGGTTCCACTGCCAACTGGCAGAGACGGTATTCCAGTAGAGTTCCCAGATCTCGTCGGCTCCCGCCGAGCCGCCAACAAGCACGATTCGCCCGCGTCCCGCATGATAAGCCATCGCGGTATCCACCCGCGCGGTCGGTGTGGTTGTGCAAGTCGCGGTAGGACAGACTTTGGTCCAAACCTTCGTGGCGCCACTCCACTCCCATGTCTCGTTGGTCGTCGTCCCCGGCGTTGGCCCCACGAGACCGCCAAAGTAGAGGGCTCGCTGTCGTCCTGGATGATAGGCAAGGGCACCACGCGAACGCGCTGTGGGTGAGGTGGTACACGTGGCGGTCGGGCAGACCAAGCTCCAGCCTGCGCCATCCCATTCCCAACTGTCATTCAAGAAATTGTCATTGCTTCCCACAGAGCCGCCAAACGAGAACGCCCGCTGGCGCACGGAATCGTAGACCATTGAGCCATAGCTCCGTCGCGACGGGCCAAAGCAAGACACGGCGCCCCCAGCAAGCTTGGACCAAGCCCCACCACGGAATAGCCAGACCTCGTCGCTGTTGGCGCCGTCGTAACCCCCGCCCAGGAGGATGCCGCGATTGACGCCGTCAAAGGCCATGGCCGCATTGGTGCGCGCCGTGGGGCCGGTGCAACTGGTGCCCATGCCGCAGACTTTGGTCCAGGTATGGGCACTGCTGTTCCAAGCCCACGTCTCATCGCTGCGCGCGCCGGTCCAACCGCCAAAAAGGTAGCTTCGACTGGCAGTTGAATCGAACGCCATGCCGAAACTGATGCGCGCCGTCGGGCGGGTGCAGGCGGGGACGGTCGAGGCGCTGCAAACACTCGCCCACTGAGTGCCGTCCCATTCCCAGGTATCGTTGTTGGGAATGGACGCGACCTTATATTCGCCGATGTCACCCCCGAACAGGACGCTCCTGCCCGTCGTCTCATCGAACGCCATGCCGAAGTCGAACCGACCCGCGGGGCTGCTGCATGAAGTGCCGCTGCCACATAACTGGGTCCACTGCGTGCCGTCCCAAGCCCACAGATCGTCCATCGTATGGAAGCAATCACAGGCGTTTTCGTACCAGGCGCCGCCGAACAGGAGGGTCCTGTTGTGCACCGAATCGTAGACCATGCGATGGTAGAGCCGGCCGCGCGGACCGACACACCCGGTGTCCCCGCCGCAACGCAACTGCCACGTGCTGCCATCCCACTCCCAGGTCTCAGCCGACTCCTGCTCCGTACCTTCCGCAAAAAAGGACACCGTGACGCCACGGCGAGAATCAAAGGCAATCCCATGGCTGCCCGTTTGGTCGGGATCGACGCAGCCAGTCCCTGAGCCACATGCCTTGGCCCATTTGATGCCGTCCCACTCCAAGATCTGGCCGGCACTACTAACCACCTTTCCCCGCCATGAATCGTAGGCAAAACTCGTGGGCTTGTTCCCGTCGGGGAGCGCACCGTCATAGATGCAATGCTCAACCCAAAGCGGTGCCGCTTGCGTCAGCGTGGTGTCGCCATCGTCGAGGCTTGCCATGCCGGCCCCTGAACTTGGCGTCGCATTTGCGGATCGCAACGGAATGCCCAGATAGGGACGGCCCTCGAATTGGTGCGGATTCTCGATGTCACTGCCCTGGCGTTTGAAACCCGACGTCGCCACCCACTCCACGTCCCGAACCTCAGCGCGCTGGCTTTCATTGCCGGCGGTGTCGACCGCGGTCAGAAACACATTCACCTGATCTTGACCCACGAGTCGAACCGCAAAGCCCGTGTCGGTCGCGACCGCACGACCAAGCTCTGCCGCGCTCGTCATGTTGTCGGACGAATAGGCAATGACAGTGGTATCGACCGCGACAACGCCCGGCTTGCCCGCGACCTCCAGTTTGCTTGCGACCGGGTCATCACCTACTCCCCATGGCGCCCGGGTGTAAACGATGTCATCGGCAACGGTCGTGTCGGGCGCAAGAGGGGGCCGCGTGTCGATCGCAAGGTCGGCAATCACGATCGGCTCAGCGGGAGCATTGCCGGCGGTATCGACAATGGCCGGGTCGGTCCCGATCACAATCTGGTCAAGGATCTCTGTGTCGACCTCAATACCTGAGATCTCGGCGACGTAAACATAAAAGGCGCCCGCCGCCATTCGCTGCACAAATTCAACGCCCGTCGAGGCGGTTAACACCTGCGGCGCAGGGGAGGCTCCGGCCGGCGCCGTGGTCGGGCGAAGCGCTTCGTCCAAATAAAAGCTGACCTGCACCTGGGTACCGTTGGTGGCGCTCTGAACAGTGCGCAGGCGATTGCCTGTCCCTGGCGTCAAGGTTACCGAAGACATGTCGGGCAGCACACCTGGAGGCGTGAAATCGAAGCGAAACAGTGCATCGGCCGACGCACGCGTGCGGTTGCCAGCCAGATCGATCGTATCGATGACCACGCCGTGCCCCCCCTCGGAATCGGTGGCCTGAACGACGTATTCGTAGGTGTAAAGCCCGGCGCTGTCGCTTACATAAACAAACGGCGCCTCGGATTCGGCCAAGCTGACTTCAGGAGATGCCGCGAGCGTTTCGTCGACCTGAAAGACCACTTGGCCGGTTGGTTGCGCCAAGGACAGGTCTTGAGGCGCGAGAGCCGCGATGCCCGTGACCCGTGGTGGCGCGAGGTCGAAGGCCACGGTGCCGAGCGCAACATCACTCGCTTTGTTGCCATTGAGATCCATGATGGTGGCGACGACCGTGACTGTTTGACCATCGAGCGCACCGTCGGTGGCCCGGGTGACATCATACCGATACTGGTAAAACAGCCCTTCGTTGGTCACGTAGGCCAATGGCCGCAACGCCCCGCCCGAGTCCTTTAGACTCACCTCGGGACGAACGGTGTCGGCCAAAGGCTCGCTCACAGCGAAGCTCACGGTAATGACATTGTGGGCAAGCTCAGCGCTGACCACCGCGGGGGTTACGGTCGGGCTTTCGATGACAGGCGCCTCGGTGTCTTGGCCACTGCCGGTTGCCTTACAGCGATGCAAGAATGGCTGGCAGAACAACCCGGGCGGGCACTCGGCGTCGGAAGCGCAACTGATCTGCGCCGTATTGGGAGTCGCCAGATCGACGCCGCAAGCGCTGGCCTGCAGCACGACAGCAATGGCAAAGGCGGTTCTTGATTCATGCATCGCGAGGCCCCCCGGAAAAGGAGCATATCGTGGGTGATCCTTCGCACACAATTCTGTATCTGTTGGCCGTGCTGCTTGGCTATGGCGCGGCCACTATCGTCGTCGAGAGTTCAGCTCAACGCCCCCGTGCCGTGGCTTCGGCGATGCGCGATTTCAATAGCTTGCGCACGAGGACTACAGGCAATGGCCGATCGGGGGCAAAGTGCAGCGACGACTTGGTCTGGCTGTAGTTCTTAAGGTCGGCCGCGAGCAGTCCAAGCGTCGAACCGCTAAACGGAAAGAACGAACACCCCTTCGCAGTGGCCGCAAAACCCGCTATCACCACGCCATCCAATCTAAAGGCCGGGATCCCGTAGCTGATGCATTCCTCGGCCTTGGGAACAGTTTTGCGGATGGTTTGCCGCAGCGCCTCAAGTGTTGCGCGTCGATCGGGGCTCACCGTTGCGAGATAGGCGTCGATGGTCGTGGGCTTTCGGGGCATCAGTAACGCTTATGAGGTCGGGGGTGGTGGGGGCAAGAGTGAGCGCTTGCGAGAGCCGGCCGAGCGGCCACGTTTGGCGCGTTCCTAAACGCGGTGTTTGCCGAATTGTATTGAAATGCCGCTGCACTGGCCACGCGCACCTGAGTCGGTGCCCATCTAGCGACCGGCCAGTGTTCCAAGTACAGTGCCCCACATGCCATCGGTCATCGCTCGCATAGCCTTCGCGGTTTTCGTAGTCGGTCCCAGCATCGGTTGTAGCAGCGGCGCTGCGACGCACGCTTCGGGTGACCCTGCTACCTCCTCGGGTGGCGATCCGGTCCACGCCACTAGCGATCCCGCAACGATCGCAGACGACAACTCGCCCCACGACGATGGCCGCCCCACCGATGACGAGAGTCCCACAGACTCGTTTGCCGGCGACGCGCCCTCAGGTGACTCGTTTGCCGGCGACGTTGCACCCGGGGATGCGGGCGTAAGCTGCGGACTCGCCGGCTTGGCAGGTGATTGCGCGCCCTTGCATACGTGCGCGGGCGCTTGGTTTCTCGCCAGTTGCGACGGGTCGCCGGCCGTGGGTTGCTGCATCCCCAGCGAAGTACCTTGCAGTGTCTCAGGCGCACCCGGCATCTGCATCAATACCGCGCTATGCACTGGCACTTGGTTTTCCACCCCGGGCGTGTGCCAGGGTACCGCTTTCGTGGGGTGTTGCACTGAAACTGGCGCCGCATGCGTTCCCTCGGCACGACCCCTCCCAAACGAGGGTTTGAGCGAAGAGAGCTTCGATTTGGGCTGTCCCGACGGCATGGTGCTTGCGGGTAGTGTCTGTGTCGACGTGTTCGAGGCGTCTCTGGTGGAACTCGGAGTTGATGGCGCGATCGTCTCCTCGTGGTCTCCTTACCAGAATCCCGGTGCGACGCGCGTCCGAGCAGTGTCACTCGCGGGCAGCATTCCGCAAAGCAATATCGATGCCGACCGGGCCGAGGCTGCCTGTGGTGAAGCAGGCAAACGCCTATGCACTGACAGTGAATGGTTGCGCGCTTGTCGCGGCAGTGCTGGCTTGATCTACCCCTATGGCGACGCCCGTATGCCAGGTGTTTGCAACGACGCACGCGCCAAGCACCCGGCCATCGAGTACTTTGGCACGAGCGATTCCTGGATCTGGTCGGAAATCGACAACAGCTGTATCAATCAGATCCCCGCTGCCTTGGCGCCCACTGGAGAACACCCAGGATGCGTCAGCGAAGAGGGGCTGTTTGACCTGATGGGCAACCTTCACGAGTGGACAGCAGATCCGAACGGCACGTTCCGCGGGGGCTATTATGTTGACACCGTGCTCAACGGTGACGGTTGTCTCTACGTGACCACCGCCCACAACCGGCTCCATTCTGACTATTCGACCGGCTTTCGGTGCTGCGCTGAGCCGCTGTAGGCTGACGCTGGGGCACCCTCTTAAGTCGCACCTGGTAGGCACGCGCACACCAAATTTTCGGGTGCTCCACGGTTGCGTGTTGGGCGGTAGACCGGCATGAGTGAATGATGTTGCGATTTGCCAGCCTCTTGATGTGTGCATGTCTATCACTTGCGGCGTGTAAACGGGACCAGCCGCCTGCCGCGAGCGCGCCCCAGCGCCAGCGTATTGCCTACACCCATGGCAACGAGGTGGTGGTCCGCGACGGCGTGGCCAATGGCCCCGAGTTGCTTCGCCGCGCTGACGTCACAGATCCCTGCCTGTCTCCTGATGGTCGTACGCTGGTTGTGACACGCGGTGGCGCCGCGGGGGTGCGCACGTTGTTGGGCATCGACCTCGACAACCGCACAGAGTGGGCTCTTAGCGTGCCGGGGGTGAGTCAGGTGTACGGCTGCGTTTTCTCTCCCGATGGTCAACGCCTCGCCTTCAACGAGTTGCGCGATGGCCAGTGGCAGGTAGGCGCGAGCCGGCGCGATGGCAGCAGCCCTGTCACACTCACGCGCAGTCTGCCGCAGAAGTCGGGTTGGTTTTTGGCCGGGCTCAATCACCAGACCGGTCGGGTCTTGGCGCAGGACATGAACCAGCTCGCCGAGGTGGATTGGGACGGCAAAGGGGTGTCGCAACAACGCATCGCCGACCTCGTGAATGGCTTTGAGATTTCGAGCGCCTGTCGCTTCTTTATCGACCGGCGTGGCCAGTTCATGATCATCGATGTCGAGGCCGACGAGTACCTGCCCGGCCTTGAGGGGCCCACGGGGGCCCTGTTACGCGTGGAGGTTGCGACCCACAAAGTGACGCGCCTGTCGCCGACACGTCTGAGCGTGGGGCAGCCGTGGCTCGATGCCAGCGGTGAGGCCATCTACTTTACCGGTTGTGCAGCTTCCCGGTTGGGCCAGGAGCACCGTGGAGCAGACTGCGCCGGTTACCGCCAGCTCATCGGCGACCACCCGCCCGAGCTTTGGGTGAAAGGTGGCAGCTCGCTGTCGACAAGCGACCTGTGAAAGCCGGGGTTGGGTTCGCTCAACCCGAGCATGGGCCGTGCTTGCAAAACCGCTGGCCTTTGGCGATGACTGCCAGCACCCATGAGTTCCAAAGAAGAACGTTACTATTCCGGTGCTCCAGGCGAGCGGGATCCGTCGCGGCCCTTGCCGGGCGAGATGTCAGCGGCCAAGCGACAATTGTTCTTAAGTATCATCGCTGCAGTGATCTTGCTGGGCGTGGGCGTGGTGTTGGGGCTCATGATGTCGCCTGCTTCCCCGCGCGAGCTCGAAGTCAAGGTGGCGCAACTCACTCACGAGCTTGAGGCCCGGGATATGAAGATCCTGGAGCTGCAACGGGGCGCGCAAGTGCAACCGGTGGCGACCACCAGCGTGAAAGGCAAGCTGAAGCCAGTCGACCGTAAGCGACATGAAACGATGGGCAAACGCTACGCTGACACGCTGCGGGCGGTGAAGGCGCAACAAGCGGCCGAGCTGGTGGAGTGGTTCGTCAAACGTTGGAATGAGCTGCTCGACAACCCCGAGCCCGATGACCGGGTTGGGCGGCGCGCGGCGGTGCTGGTGCAACTTGCCACGGGCATGAGCCGCAATCTTCATCCAGGCGATTTTGCGCCGTGGCAGGCCGAGTTTTTGTTCAACAACAAGTGGCTCGCGGAGCTGCACCTCGACGTGGACGGGGATGGTTTTCCGCGCAAACGTAGTGGCGCCAATCCTAGGGATGGCTTTGCCGCTACATCCGTGTGTCAAATCGCGATGGCGCTGAACCAAACTGTAAGCGATGCCGAGGTGTTGGTTGCCCCCGACCTCAGCTGCGAAGCACCCGAGAACAAGATGTCGGTGGTGTTGCTGGGGGCCAGCCTCGACGATGCGCTAAACGAGTTTGTGCGCGCCGTAAAACGTGAAGGGTTTGGCGTGGTCGAGAATACCAAGAAGGGTGTGCGCCTGATTTTGGTCGGCAAAAAGCCCATCGAACCATAGATGCCAGCATTATCGCGCGTGACACGCTACTTCGCGGCCCGAATCCAGCGGGTTTAATGTTGGCCATGCTTCTAGACAGCGAGCGGACACTTCAGGACAACGATGTGCAAAGGCGCACCCAGGCGCATGTACATCTCTGACACCAGGCATCGCGGCGGGTGGCGGTTTGAGGGGTTGTCCGGGGAGTGGGCGCAACGCGACCAATTGCATCGTGAAGGGGTGTCGGGGCGCGGTGAGCAGCTCAGAGGTGGGGCCGGCCTCGACGATGCGTCCGTGCAACATGACGAGCAGGCGCTTGCACACTTGAGCCACGGCGCTCAGATCGTGAGAAATGAACAGGTAGCTGAGTCCGCGTTGGGTTTGTAGTGCTGCAAACAATTGCAGCACGCGTTGGGCGGTGGGCAAATCCAAGGCGCTGGTAGGCTCATCGGCCACCAGCAACTCTGGCTCCACCGCCAGAGCGCGTGCCAACGCCACCCGCTGGCGTTCACCCCCGGAGAGCGCATGCGGCATCTGCGTAATCAAGCGCGACTCAAGTCCAACGGCTTCAAGCAGTTGCGCGACGCGCGTGGTGAGCATGCTTGGTGGGCATAGCCGGTGCACCACGAGCGGTTCGGCAAGGGTGTCGAACACTGATAGGCGCGGGTTAAGCGACGTGACGGGGTCTTGGAACAACATCTGAAAGCGTCGCCGCAAGGGTCGCAACCGGCGTCGCGATAGTGCGTGGAGGTCCTGGCCATCGAACAGCACTTGGCCGACATCGGGGCGCATCAGGGCCATGGCCAAGCGTGCCACCGTGCTTTTACCGCTTCCGGATTCTCCTACGATTCCCAGCGCCTCGCCTCGGTTGACGGTCAGGCTCAGCGATTGCACTGCCTGGACGGGCGGCGCCGGAGGGGGGCGCTGGTAGCATTTGCTGACGTTCGTGAGTGCCAATAGCGGCGTCACCGCGTGTCTCCGGGAGGATTACGTTGCGCGGTGGTCGCCAATTCCCAGAGTTCGCGACTGTACGGGTGTTGAGCCTGGCCGCAGAACTGTGCTCGGCTGAGCGTCTCCACGAGTTGGCCCGCGCGCATCACAGCTATGCGATCGGCGTAACTACTCGCCAACACCACGTCATGGGTGATGAGCAACAGCGCCAGTTGGCGTTCGCGCTGAGCCACTTGCAGCGTGGCCAACAGTTGACTGACGGTGGTGGTGTCCATGGCCGAGGTCGGCTCGTCGGCAATCAGGAGCTCGGGGTCCGCGGCCAGGGCCATGGCGAGCAGCATCCGCTGACGCATGCCCCCCGAAAGCTCGTGAGGATACAGCTCCAACAGGGCTTCGGCGTGGTCTAGGCCTAGCTGCTCCAGGCGCACAATGGTTTGGCGGCGTGCGGCTTCGGGGGCCAGGTTGCGATGCAGCATCATCGGAAAGGTCAACTGTGCGCCTAAGCGCATCACTGGGTCAAACGCCGTGCCGGGTTCTTGGAATACCATCGCCAAGTGGCGGCCGCGCAGGTGTTGCCATGTGGTGGTCGGGGCGCCCACCAGTTCTTGGTCAGCAAAGCGGATGTGACCTTTATGGATGTGGCAGCTCGGCGGCAAGAGCCCCACGAGCGCCTTTGCCGTCAGAGACTTACCCGCGCCAGATTCGCCGACCAAGGCCAGTGTTTCGCCCCGCTTGAGCGTGAGCGTCAGGTCATCGACCAAGCGGCGGGTGCCGGTCTTCGTGGTGGTTTCGATAACCAAGCCGGTCACCTGCAAAAGCGGTGACGGGCTTGGCGCTAGCGGCATCATCGGCGGCGGCGTGCGGTCAACCGTCCAACGCGGCCATGATGGCGTCCACCAGGTCGTCGCGGTTGATGCCGTTGGCGATCACGACGCGCAAGAGCCCCATCAGCATCACGCGCTGGTCAGGGAGCGTGTGCAGATCGTATGGCTCACCAGCCAATGCCGCCGTGAGTGCGATACGAGTTCCTTCAGGGTCGAAACCTGGGCCCGCCAGTTTCTTCAGCGTCTCGATCGCCTCCTCGGTGGAGGGCAACTCGGAGGGCGAAATCGCCGGCCTGGGGGGGGGTTCGTTTTCGAGCAGCGGCAGTGGCGGCGCAGCCATGAGGTTGGCAGCCAAAACGTCGTTGGAGGGGGGGAGCGAGCTTTCGACAGGTGTCTCCAGTTCCAGCTCAGCTGTTCCAGCCAAATCGTCGGGTGCCTGCGTGTCGATACGTAGGTTCGGAGCGGCACCGCTAGCGTCAGCGTCGTCGGTGGCAACGGTGAGGTCGTCGAGCTCCAACGTCGGGGCAAGCGGGGCTGGTTCAGCGGTCGGAGCCGGAGCGGGTGACGCCTCGGTGAGCGTCTCGCCGTCGCCGAATGGCGGCTTGCGGGTCGGCAGTTCCAAATCGGAGAGCAGCGCGTCTATATCCAACGTCGAGGTGATGGTGGTAGGGGGCCGTGGCATCGTTGTCGCCGCCGACTTGATTGCGTGGGCGGGCGCGGGTTCTGGCGCGTGACTTGGGGCCGCGGTCGGTTTTGGGGCTGAGAGGCTCGCAGGTGCGGGGGCCAAAAGCTCGTCGAGCGCCAGGTCGGCGGCTGCGGCGGGCATCGGGGTTCGCTCCTGTGGCGGCACCGGCGCAGCAGGGCTTGGGCCGGTGATATCCAGGTCGACATCCAAGCCAACGCTCACGGGTGCGCGCGAGCTTGGCTCGGGTTGTGCCGGTTCGCTGGCGGGGCCGGCCAGCGGGTCGCTGTCGACATCGATGTCGAGGCCGTCATTGGCATCCGGCGGCGGTTGGGCGCCCTCATCCAGGACATCGTCCAGCGGGATCTCGGGAAGCTCGCTCTCAGTTTTTGGCTCTACCACGTCTCAAACGCTACCAAGGGTTCGAAACAATTGCCAATTTGTGGCCAATGAGCACTGTCATTGCGATGGGCTTCTGGCATGATGCGCCGCGACACAGGTCAGGTGGCACGCTTCGGGGTAGGGCGAGGAGATAGATGACCGAGCTTGACGCTACCGGCCGCGCCCACGAGTTGCGCGAACGCCTGGCCTACAAACCGGCGTTGGCCGCCTGGTACCGGGAGGCCTACGAACGCTACGTAGCGTGCTTAGAGCGCTGCCCGCCTGCGGGTTTGATGGTGGAGCTGGGCGCTGCGGGAGGGTTTGCCAAAGAGCTGATTCCGGAGCTGATTGCCGCCGACGTCATGCCCTATCCAGGGTTGGACACCGTGGTTGACAGCACGCACCTGCCGTTTGCCGACCAAAGCCTGCGGGCGTTGTTTATGTTGGACGTGTTTCACCATATCAACGACGTGGAGTTGTTCTTGTGCGAGGTCAGCCGGTGTCTGCAGCCGCGCGGTCGGTTGTTCTTGGTGGATCAACACAAAGGGCTGCTCAGCACACCCATCTACCGTTATTTGCTCGGCGAGCCGTTCGACCCATCGGCCAGCGATTGGCGGTTTGACGCCTCTGGTCCTCTGTCGGGGGCGAACGGGGCGCTCGCCTGGTTGGTGTTTGTGCGTGACCGCGGTCGGTTCGAGAAGCAGTTTCCGGAGCTTCGCCTGGTGCAGTATCGGCCGCACTCGCCGTTGCGCTATTGGCTGGCCGGAGGGCTGCGCCCTTGGAGCCTGTTGCCCGGTTGGGCTTATCAGCCGGTGACTTATCTGGACGAAACACTCGCCGGCTTGTGGCCCGCGCTCGGCAGCTTCGTGGATATCGAAATTGAGCGTGTCGCTTAGCGTTTCTTCGCCTTCTTGCCGCTGACACCCAGCTCCTTCAGCTGCATTTCAAAGGCCCAGTCTTGCTCGGGGGTGCGGCTTTTGATGCGGCGGCATTGTTGGGTGGTGGCAATGGCCAGGGGCTTGTCGCCTTGCTCGGTCAGGAAAGCGGCCCACTCCCCACAGACACCCGCGTCTTGTGGGAACTTTTTAAACAACGTACCGAGCTCGGTGCGCGCCTCGGTGGGGGGCAACTTCACGTGCAAGATCCAGGCAGCGCGCTCCGGTTGCGCCAGGGCCAACGCCGCGTCCACGGCAGTGAGCCACTGGCCCGCGTCCTGGGCGACGGTGAACTTGCGTGTAAGATATTGGCGCACCTCGGCGGCGTCGGCGTTGCTGTTCGTAAGCCACCCGATGGCATAGTCCAGGCGCTCCAACACCGGCGCGACATCTTTGGTGAGGACTTCTTTCAGGAAGCTCTCGCGAACGAGCGCCACTTCTTTTTGTACTGCCGGGTCGTGCGGGTGATTTTTCTCCGCAACTTCAAACGCGCGCAACGCCTGGTAAAGGTCGCCGGACTCAACAAAATCGCGGGCCAGGGCGATATCCTTTGGCACACAGGCTGTGCTACACAACACGACGCAAAGAATGAAGCGAGCCATCGTAGGCCTCCCGAGCGCACCCTAGCACGGGTGACGCGCGCTGTGACATTTGTCGCAGATCGAACAAGGGAATTTGGTTACGGTGTCCGTCCTACGGGAGTGGTCATGCGTTTACAACGATTCGTCGGTTTCGTCGTACTTCTAAGCTTGGTCGCGTGCGGGAGCGAGGGGACCACGCCCAGGCGCAGCTCAGGCGGCAATAAACCTGCCGGGGGCGACACGGACACGGGGCCGGTAGGCACCCCCTGCGCGGACGAATGCGTCATTGGCGATACCCAGTGTGTCGGCACCTTGCTGTCTACCTGCAACGAGGGGAGTCAGCCCGGTTGTGGTCGCTGGTCGACAGCGATGGCGTGTCCGTCGAATGGCACCTGTCGTGGTCAGGAATGTGTGAAGCCTTGCAGCGCCGGTGCCCAAGAGGTTTGCACTGACGTGGGGGTTTGCTCGCAGGGGATGCGCGGTTGCGTGGAGGGGTTCTTCGGTTTCTGTGATTGGCAGCTGGGACCATCGGCCGAGGTCTGCAATGACCTCGACGACGACTGTGACGGTGTAGTGGATAACCTGGTGTTTGCTGGCTGTCCTAAGCAGCTTGGGGTGTGCGCGCACAGCCACGAGATTTGTGGTGCCTCGGGTCCAGCGTGTGAGACATCGGCCTATACGCGAGCAGCGGTGTTCAATGGTGGCAGCTATGCGTCGGGCGAAGAGACGGCCTGCGATGGCTTGGACAATGACTGCGACGGCCAAGTGGACGAAATGCGTGAGACCGATGCCCACAACTGCGGCGTTTGCGGTAGAGATTGCGGCGACTTGGCGTGCGTGGATAGCCAGTGTGCCTGCACTGGGGATGGCCAATGCCCTGATCATCAGATTTGTCTCGATGGCGCCTGTGCTGCTGGTTGCCGCAGCGATGATGATTGTGAGGCGAGCCAGATCTGCAATGCCCAACAGCTGTGCGTCACTGGCTGTCGAGAGCACAGCGACTGCCCCAGCGACAAGGTCTGCAAGAATTTGTTGTGCGTGACCGGCTGCCGCGCGAATAGCAGTTGCCCGAAAGAACAGCTGTGTAATGTCAGCAATGCCTGCGTCGCAGGGTGTGATGGCGACGCCAAATGTAACACCGGGCGGATTTGCGAGGGCGGGCAGTGCCAGGATGGCTGCCGTGAGCACGGCGACTGTGAGATCGGTCATGTCTGTGTCGAATTGGTTTGCATTGCGGGTTGCGGGGTTCCTGGCGGTGGCAACGAGGACGGTTTGACCGACCGGTGCCCGGTCGGGGAGGCCTGTGTGCCGTACAGTTGCAGCGGCGGTTACTACAATTGTGGCTATTACGAGTGTTCGACTGCCTGTTACGGCTATTCATGCCGCTCCTCGGACACGGCGATCTACAGTTGTTACGGCGATGTGAATCACGCGACCTACATGTCCTGTTTGCAAGCATGCGAGGTGGACAGCGATTGCACCGATGGCCGCACGTGTCAGTGGTTCACGCGTTATCCCATCTACGCCCCGATCGACGGTGAACGGGGTTGCACTTTGGCCTGCGATACCTACGTGTGCGAAAACTACAGCCTCGATTTCCTCGGCCAAGGTGGGTGCAGCTGCGGTGCGGAGGGGAGCTGCATCGATGCGGGCGGCGATGCGTGTTACCGCACGGCCTCGGCTGTCAACTGATAGCTGCGGGCACCCAAGCTGTAGATCCAAGAACGTCGCCTTGGCTGTGCCTTATGTCTCATCGCGAGCTTGTCTGATCGGTGCGGCTCCGTCATCATGCGCCCCAATGAAATTGCTTCACCCATTTCGATGTCGCATTCGTGCATGGTTGTCTCGGGTCGGATTTCTGGCGGTGCTCTTGGGTGCGGTCGGGTGTGCACAGAACCATCGCGCCGATGGCGCAAGCTCTGGCGGTGATGTAGCGCTTGGGGCTGACGGCGACGTCGATGGCGATGGCAACGTGGCCAACTGCGATGACGACGCCGCGCCCGGCGATGCGCTGAGTCCTGAGGATTTACCTGAACCGCTGGAGGGTACGCAGGCGTCGCGCGCCCTCGGGTTTAAGCTTTATTACCGCGAACGTGTGCGCCGGATGCTTACGCCGATGAACCGGCTGCTCTTGGGTGGCGACCTGACGTTTGCCAATTACATCTGCAATCAACAGGTGCAGAAGAGTGGCAACGCCTGGCAAGTGTCATACGGCCCCTGTGACAACAACGCCAACGGCCTGCTCACGTTCAACACGCTGCACGGCTATCGCAAGTTGGGCGGCCGCGAGCTCGAACTGACCTTGTTGCGAGAATTGAACGGTATGGCCTTTGTCGAAGGGGTCACGGGTCACCCAGGGGTGACCAGCCGCGAGGCGCTACCCAACTGGCGCTTGCAAGTCGATGGCTCAAGCGGTGCGATCAGTCGCACGCGCAGCGGCATTTCTGTCACGCCGCCTGTAACGTTTTCCTCGGCGCTGGAATCGGAGTTGTTACACACGTTCTGGGACGACGTGCAGTTCACCTACCGCACCGAGCCCACCGATTGGCAGTTCACGGTGCATCCACTGGTGCGCCTAGACCAATACGCGTTCACCTTTGTTTTCTCCGGCCTGCCGCGCTTCGTGCGCATTTCGAACTGCTGCTCTTCGTGGATTTACAGTGAGCAGGGCACCTGGCAGGGGGCGGTGTGGGGCAACCACAACAGTCGCGACAACTTCGCCGACCAGAGCTTGGGCTTTTTGGCCGCCATGGATTTGGCGGACGATCCGAACGTGCCGGCAGATTTGCGCCAGGCCGCACTCGCTGCGGCTGCGGCCGGCCACCGGGTGGGTGATAGCATTATCAACTCGGGCTATGCGCTGATGACGGTCCCCGAAACCGGCGCCTACAGTGCGTTAATTCCTGGCGGCGCCAGCCGACCCGACGGGCGCACCAACGAAGGCCCGCTGGGCACAATCAACTATTGTCAGGCCGCCTATCTTGCGCAGGCGCTTTCGACGTCGGGGCTGTCGTTGCCATTTGCCGAGGTCACGCTGGATTCTGGGCTCGCACCCGACCAAGAGGCTTTATTGGATCTCTTAAACCTCTTGGGGATCGCGACGCCCGTAGGCTCCACCCTCACCTGCCGCACCATTGACGACGCGAGCATCGGAGGTACCTGGGGAGAATTGTTGGAAAAGCGGGTCAATGGCCGGCCTTGGTACGAAGCCGCCATCGAGCTTGTGCAAGTCGACCGGGAGTTTTTCCACGCGCGTTTCACCGACTGGGCCGACTCGATGGAGCAACTGGAGCTCACCACGATGGCGGTGTTGGAATACGCGCGGCTTACGGGAAAAGCTGAACTGTACGAGGCCACGCACCAGAGCCTCGCCAACCAGTTTCAAGTGCATCGCGTGTTTGTAGCGTTGGGCTATGCTGTAGACGCCGAAGCGCCCGACCCTGGGATTGTCGCGCAGGCCGCCTGGCAGCTGTACATGGTCGCCGTCCGGGAGCGGGCCTATGGTATTGCGGCTCCCGACATCGATCTCACGAATTTGGCCTATGCCGAGAGCCACAACCAAGCTATCGAAGCGCTCGAAAATTTTAGTGATACCGTGCCGCGGCCATTGCTTGCCGACAGCGAGATTGCTCAGCGGATTGAGGCTGTGCTTGCCGGCGCTGCCATCGATGAGCCACAAAATGTCGAGCGCTATCGCAACCGCTTCTTCTTGGGTGGCGTGTTACACCAGCCGCCGCTTAAGCGCGACGGCGACAACTATAAGGTCGTTGACGCACACGGGAACTGGACACCTCTTGCCAATAGCAACTTCGTGGAGATTGGTGGTTTCTCGCCATTCTTCGAGTTGAACCTGTGCGGCCTCGCTCCCGATACCCTCTCCTGCTCGTGGGCTCGCTTGGGCTGCGCCCGCCCCGACCTCGACAACTCAGGCATGGTCGATGCCGCCGATGTGTCGCTGCTGGCGCTGCGCAGTTCTACCTATGCGGGTCAGGTGTGTCAGCGCGCCAATCAGTGGTGCAATGGCGCTGATTTCGATCACTCTGGCTCGATTGATGGCGAAGACACCGCGTTCATGGAAGCGGCGCAGGGGTGTATCAGATAGGCCATCTCCATGACCTTAAGCCCCACCTCGTGGTGGCCGGCTGTAGCGTAATGTCCCGAAACTGTTGAGGAAGTGCATCGGCAAGCGCAAGCGTCGTTGTGTTTAGCAATCACGCAGAGGTCCACCGAGACGCCCGATGACGACTACGTGGACGAGCCGAATCCTCAGCCGTTAATAGCATGTCCAGCCAAGAGCGAGCAGTGCGCGAGCGGTTTAACCTTCGGCGTTTTCCCAGGCGCGCGGCACTTTGGCCGGGAAGCGCCAGAGCGCGACGCGCTTCTGATCGCCTAACCACAACCCCCCCTCAGTTTGCTGGCCGTAGCCACTCCACATGTTAAAGGGGATCTCGTTGATGCAATTGCCCACGACGATGGTCTTGGTCTTCTTCACCGGCGTCTCGGCGAGCTCGCTGATCGCTTCGTCGTAGACGCTCTTGGCGGCCATCAAGTCGTGACCTTTTTGCACTTCGGCAAACAGCACCTGACGGAACACCTTGCCGGGGCGATGGGTCGCATACCAGACGTACTCCTCGGGCGTCAGGTTCGACAGCACCAGCAACTCCACCGGTGCCAGCACCATGTACAAGCGCGGCTCGCGTTTGCCCGGCAGACTCAGGCCGGCTGCTGCTGCCACTTGGTCGGGGGTCATCGACTCGACACACTTGCCTTGATCCAAATTGGCTAAAACGCCGCGGCTTTCGAGCTCCAGCACTTTGCCGCCGGTTTTCACCAAGAACGCACGCCGGTAGGCGTCGATCGGCGTGCAGCCGAAGGCAAAGTTGGACATCGCGGTTTTGGTGCGCTTGCCGCCTTTGACAGCATTGAGCGCGGCGGTGGTGTCACCCTTGGCATCACGCCAACCACCCTCTTCGAGGAAGTCGAAGCCGGGCTTTTCTTCGTCGGCGACGAGCTCAAAATAGACATGGCGGCCATGGAAGTGCTTGCCCGAGCCGGGACTACGATGCCACGCCAAGCCCTCAACGCCTAGGCTTGTGGCGGTGAGGATGCCCTGCGGCAACGTCATGATCAGGCTGGGTTTCTGCGAGGTCGCTTGCACCATGGTGCTTTGTTCTCCCTGTTGCGGCGCTTGAAGGCGCGTCGCTCGGCCCTAAATGATTCAGAGGCCGAGACAATGTCAACTGCTGTCGATGCTGCCGTTTATGAGCGGGCAATGCAACGTTGGCGCCAAGGATTCACCGCTCCGAATCTTTGCCGAGCACCTCGCGGAGCGTCACCAGGAATTCGCGCACTGAGAACGGCTTTTGGATGAAGAAGGTGTCTGGGCCTAGCACGTTATGGGTGGCCAGGACGTTGTCGGTGTAACCGGACATATAGATCGTCTTCAGGTTGGGCACGTGCTGTTGCAATCGCTCCGACAGCTCGCGGCCGTTCATGCCCGGCATGATCACGTCCGTCAGCAGCAGCTCCACGATGCCTTGATGTTGCTCCAACAACATCAGCGCCTCAGGGCCGTTCTTGGCTACGAGCACTGTGTAGCCATGGCGCTCAAGCGTGGTGCGGGCCAGGCCGCGCACCGACTCGTCGTCCTCCACCAAGAGCACCGTCTCATGGCCGCGGCGCAACGATGTGTCGGCAGGCGGCGTTTCAACCAGCGTAACAGCCTGAGCCTCGCGAACCAGCGGTAAATAGACCCGGAACGTCGAGCCGTGCCCCAGCTCGCTGTAGACCCACACGGTGCCACCATGCTGCTGCACGATGCCATAGACAGTGGCCAAGCCTAAGCCGGTGCCTTGGTCACCTTTGGTGGAAAAGAACGGCTCAAAGATCTTTTGCCGTACCTCGTCGCTCATCCCGGTGCCGGTGTCGGTCACTGCGAGTACGCCGAACCAGCCCGGCTCGGTGCCGCTGTGTGCGGCGCAGAAGGTCGCGTCTAGCTCAGCGCGCGAGATCTCAAAGCTCAAGTGGCCACCTTTGGGCATGGCGTCCTGCGCGTTCACCGTCAAGTTCATGAGCACCTGTTCGAGCTGGCGAACGTCGGCCACGATGATGCAGGGAGTGTCGCCCGGGCGCACGTCCAGCGCGATATCCTCACGCAAGGTCCGGCGGATGAGCTTCTCCATGCCGGTCACCACCACGCGCAAGTCGATCGGCTTAAGCTGCAACACCTGCTTACGTGCGAAGGACAACAGCTGATGGGTCAGGTCGCGAGCACGCTCGCCGGCGCGTTTGATCTCTTGCATTTGCTGGAAGCGTTCATCGGCGGGGTGCAGATCCAGCGCGATCATTTCAGCGTAGCCCAAAATGGGTGTCAACAGGTTGTTCAGATCGTGGGCAACCCCTGCGGCCAAGCGTCCCACGGATTCCATGCGTTGAGCGTGTCGCAGGTCTTCTTCGAGGCGCAGCTGCGCGGTCATTTCCTTCTTGGCCGCCACGAAGTGCTCGATATGGCCACCGCGCCCGAACACCGGCGAAATGCTGCACTCCTCAATGAACTGTTCGCCCTCTTTGCGGCGGTTGATGAAGCGACCACTCCAGGTCTTGCCGCTCAAGATGGTGTTCCAGAGGTGTTGATAGAACGCGTCATCGTGTTTGCCGCTCTTCATGATGCGCGGCGTGCGGCCCAGCACCTCCTCGCGGGTGTAGCCTGACATGCGTTCGAAGGCGGCGTTGACGTATTCGATCATGCCGTGAGGATCGGTGATGACGATACCGTCGCCCGCCTGTTCCAGCGCCATCACCAGCTTTTGTCGTCCAGCCTCGGCCTCGCGGCGCCGAGAGACATCGCGGCAGATACCGCCGAACTGGAAGCGACCGGCATGGGCGATCGGAAAGATGTTTTGTTGCAGGATCGCCTGAGTGCCATCGGGGCGTCGCACGACAAACTCCTGCAGTTGTTCGGAGTTGTTTGGGCCCCCTGCGGCCAGCGCCTTGTTCAGCGAGGCCAACGCGCTCACCGCGCGTTCCGGTGTGAGCTCGGCGTCCTTGCCGAGCATTCGCCACTGCAGATCGACGAGCGGCGCGCCCAAGGCCGCCTCGCGCGAAACGCCTGTCATGCGGGCCTGGGCGGGGTTCCACTCGACGATGCGTCCCTCGGTATCGATGATCACGACGCCATCGTACGAGGCCTCCAAGAACGCCCGCATCAGGGTCTCTTGTTCTTGGGCAACGGTCTCGGCACGTTGTCGCTCGCTGACCTCGCGTGCCATCGCGTCGCGGTAAGCGGAGTGTTCGAGGGTGAGCTGCTTGCGGTCGGCTCGCAGGCGGTCATTTTCCACGGCCAATGCGCGACATCGAACCTCGGCCTGAAAGGTCTGTTCCAGCAGGGTGGCCGAAGCCGCTGCCATACGGGCGGCATCGTGGATCAGCGTCGGCGGGAGTTGCAAATGCTCGCAGTAGCGGCTCACCAATCGCCGACCAAGGGTTGGGCCCTGGGTAATCAGCACGCCCACCGCGTCCTCGGCGAACTCAGCCACCAGGGCTTGGGTGGCACGGAGGTCGTCGATGAATAGGCAGAACGGCTGGCCGCGCAGCAGGTTGGGTGTCAGCGACGCCACCGCTGCAAACTCGGGAGGGGCGGCCTTGGCGAGAGACAGAAACAGCAACTCAGCCATTAAGCTTAGGCTCCCAGCGCACAGACAACGAGTGTGACGTTGTGAAACTGCACCGTCGAGTAATCACCGTCGGGGCGTCTGAACGGGCTGATTTCGCCGAACGACGGCATGCCGATCAGGGGAATATCGCCCAACAACCGTCGTACCCGTTCCAGCTCTTCGCGCCCGCTCTCCGGCAAGCGCCACTTGCGCCCCGCGCAACTGATGAGCATCACGGCTTTGGGCGAAAAGCCGTTACCGCGCAGGCTGTCAATCGCTGCGTTGACGCCCATGAGGATGTCGGCTACCGAGGCCACGCACACCTGGACGCGAGCCCCACATTGGATGCGCCCGAACAGCTCCATCGCGCCGGCATCGGCGTCGAGATGGCGCACCGATCGCAGCGCAAAGTCGTCGGGGTCGTCGCCAAAAAACTCGGCGAGCGGCAAGGTGCCTAGGTCGGTGGTGCCAAAGCCGAACCCCACTTGTTCGCTGAAGAATTGCACGGCTTTGCGGTTGTTGATGGTTTTGATGCAGGTCTCATCGCATGCCGTTATGTGACCGGTGTTGCCCACGGGGCACCAACCACTGGCGGCGCCCAGGCGGAATGGCACCGGGCCACCGATGGCCAAAACCGCAACAGCATCTTCGGCCACTTCACCATTCACCGACACGGCGGCGTGGGCAAAGGCATGATCATCGGCCGCCAAGGCGCCAAAAAAAGGCACGGTGAAAGCGCGGCGCAATCCTTCCACCAGGCGCACGCCATCCGTGGTGACGCCATCGGCGAATACCAGTGCCGTGCTGGCGGGGCCAGCCAAGCCGCTTTGGGCCCGCAAACCGGCCTTCTCAGCCACGGCCTTTGGGGCGCGGCCGACCTCACGCTCCAGGGCCGCCGAGAAGCGCGCCCGCCCTTGGGAGTTGATGCCCAGCGCACAGGCACCGACGTTGGCAACGTCCTGGCCGGCGTAGATGCCATCGGCGGAACAGCCCACCACCAGACAGCGCCCATCCAAGCGGTCACGCAACCCGCCCAAAAGTTCGTGGGCCTGCGGCAGGTAGTGAATGGTGAAAAACAGCACCACCACTTCGGGGGCGAGCGCCTTGAGGCCCTCGCCCAGTTCGACCCCAGCCCGATAGGCTGACACCGTTTGGGTGCTGCAAGACGCATAGCGCATCGCCTCTCCCCGGTACGCATGTCCATCGCCGCGCGGCGTTCGCGTGGCCCGTATGTTCCGAGCTTAACCTAGGGACGACCGACGCCAGGCGCCAGGCGGCAGTGTTGCAGCAAGGTAGGGTTACGCCACCGAATCCTCGGACGGCGCTGTGGGCAATGGCAAGCGCACCCTGAACAGCGTGCCGCCTCCGGGCCGATCGAGGCAACGCACCTCGCCGCCGTGGAACATTGCCACTTGCCGGACTAGCATAAGTCCCAGGCCGACGCCGCCGTGAGTGGCTTCGCGGTGATTGGCGGGGCGGTAGAACGGCTCAAAGATCTTGTCTTTCTCGCTGTCCGGGATGCCGGGGCCCTGGTCGCTAACATCCAGCACCACCCAGCCCGCCTCGATTTGGAGCTCGGCGCGCCGCTCGGGCTGCCCGTATTTTACAGCATTATCGAGCAAGTTCCGACACATGCGGCGCAGCATCCGGGCGTCGCCGTGGAGGATAGCGGAGTCTCCCTGCACCGGGATCTTCAAGTGACCGGCCTCTTCGGCGAGCAGGGCCGTCAAATTCACCGGCACGTGACCCGGGCCGTGGCTCGGGTTTTCGGCGCGCGCGGTGAGCAGTAAATCGCCCACCAGCCCGTCCAGCTCTTCGATGTCTTGGGTGGCGCCGACAAACAGGCGGTCGCGGTACTCATCGCGCCCTTCGGGGCCGCGTAAAAGATCCAAGGCCATGCGGATGCGGGTGAGCGGCGTGCGGAACTCATGGGAGGCGCTGGCCAGCATGCGATGTTGTTGTTGCAAAAGGCTTTCGACGCGATCGGCTGCTTGGTTGAAGGCGCGCGCCACGTCGCGGATTTCATCTTGGCCTTCGAGGTTGGCGCGGGCGCGTAAGTCGCCTTTGCCCCATTTCTCCACCGCGCGCCGCAGCCGTTCGGTACGCACCGTGATCAGGTGGGCAATCGGCCAACAGGCAATCGCCAGGATCACGAAGAGGATCAGGTTGGTGCGCACCATAAACAGCATCGGATCGTTGGGCTGGTGCTTGAACAGCGGGCGCATCGCCAACACGCGGCCATCGGGCGCAGTGAGCAACTGGGGTCCGTGACGACCGGGACCTTCCCCCGGGGGGCGCTCGCGATGGAGCTCGGCGTCGGGGCCATCGAACTGGGGGGGGCGCAACTCATCCAGGCTGTCGGCAAACGGATGCTCACCCGTAAATGCCAGCACCTGGCCATCGGGGGCGAACACCACCAGCGCGCGATCAAGCTTGTCGGAGAGCTCCGGCAAACTGGCCTTGAGCATCTCGGGAGTCTGCTCGGGCAGCCGGTCGACGTAGTCACGTACAGCGGTCCAGACTTCATGAGGGTCTTGGCCGCCCACTTTCCAAAGTGAGCGCAGCCCCATCGTGGCCACGGTGAGCGAGGCCAACACCGCGATCACCAGCGTCAGGTACAACTTTAGAAACAGGCGCATGGGGGACTACCTTTCGCGTGGCACGGTGAACACGTAACCGGCAGCGCGGATGGTCCGGATGAACTTAGGCTCTTTCGGGTCGTCTTCGATCTCGGCGCGAATGCGCGAGATATGCACGTCGATGCTGCGATCGAACGCTTCGAGCTCGGTGCCGCGTACCGCTTCCATCAGCTGCTCGCGGCTTTGCACCCGGCCGGCGCGCTCGGCCAATACGCACAACAGCGAGAACTGGTG
>JAKLEG010000040.1 GCA_022703175.1 Myxococcota bacterium
AGGCCCGCGATGCGACCCAACCCCCCACCTGGTTCGCCCGCGCTGGCGACCGCGACCGCATTCCCGAAAGTCCCACCCAAGATCGCCTGAACCAGTGGGCCCGCGCCTTGCTCGCCCACGAACAACGGTTGGAAGCCGCCCAGGCCACCCTCGACGGCCAGCACGAAGAGCTGAACACACGCCGTGGGGCCCTGGAGAAACGCAGTGAGGAGCTAGAAAAGAAAGCCCGCGAGCTGGACGCCCGGGCGGCGCTGCTCACCGAGAAGGATCGCGCGTTGTGCGAGCGCGAGCAGCAGTTCGTACTGGAAAAGAAGGCGTACGGCGAGGAGCTCACCCACCAATCCGATGAGCTAGAGGAAAAACGACACAAGCTTTTGGAGATCGCCCGCAACCTAAAGGAGCAACGCCGCAAGCTTGCTGCCATCGATGCCCAAACCGGCACCGACGCCCCCGACGCCTCCACCACCGAGCTGCGCCAAAAGCTGAAGGAGCTGCAACGCCAACTCCAGGTGCAAAGCTTTGAGCGCGAGCTCGTCGACGATCAACTGCGTGACGCGCGTGCCGAGCGCGACGAGCTGTGCGATCGCATGCAGGAGCTGGAAAGCCAGCGGCTGGCATCGGTGAAGGCCGCCGAGCGCAAGGGCCGCATCCTGATGCCTGACGACACCACCGACCCGTTCTCAAGCGTCCCCCAGCACATGGACGCCTGCGACTCGGTACCGACGCGCAACTACCCGGTGCTCTGGCGCACCCGCAAAACCGGCATCGGCGCCAAAATGAAGAGTCGCCTGGAGTTGCTCTGGGACTTCATCACCAACCCCGGCGTGCCCCCCTCTTCCGAACCCAAAAGTTAAGCCGCACTGCGCTATGGCTTTCTGACAACAGACTGCTAAGCTTTCCCGATTCGAAGGCGGCTTGGCGTTCTGGCCCTGCCTGTCTCCATCATTCCGCTCACGTTCGAGTTGCTGTACGTCCCCACGTGCGCGGGGTCGAGGACGACGATGCTAACGACTTGGAGCCCAAAACTGTCGATGGGGTTCACCGGCGTCGACACGGAACACCGGGAGCTTTTGGAACTGGCCTCGCATATCTTGGTACAGCAACCCCCGTCCTCATCGCTTCACGAGCAACGGGCGCTGTTCGAGCGCTTGGAGGCGCACCTGTCGCGGCACTTCGCTATTGAGGAAGAGCTGATGGCCGTGGCTGTTTTTCCGAGTCAGTGGGAACACCGAACCGAGCATGCCCGCTTGGTGGATTTTGTCGGTAGCCTCCGTCACGAGCTGCAAACGGGTGGGCCCGCCCTTGACCTGCTGAGCATCTCCAACCGCCTGCTTTTGTCCTGGGTGGTCACCCACATCAACACCTACGATCTCGCCTTCGCCGAGTTCCTCCGCCGGGCGGGTACCATCCAATAGCCTCTTCCGCAGCTTCACTCACGATAGTCGCCACAGAGGGCGCTCCCTGCCGTTGAGCCTTGGGGGCCATCATGCTGTTTTCATTATACTTTACCCCTCCGATTGCCGGCTCGCGGGAGGCTCTTGACAGCCCGAAAGGCTAGAGATACAGCTTTTATCGTGATGTTATTCACATTTAATGAGGGAGCCCCTATGAACACGCCGCGCCGCACGCCGCGCCTCTTGTTGGTAGACGATGACAACGACTTTCTGGAAGTAAACGCATTGGCCTTGAAAAACGCGGGTTTCGAGGTGGTCATCGCCCACGACGGCAAAGAGGGGTTCGAAAAGGCCCAGGCCGTGGAGGTAGATTTGGCGGTGCTGGACGTGATGATGAACACGCCGGATGAGGGTTTTGAGCTGGCACGCAAGCTGCGGGCGAATGACAGCACCAAGAACATCCCACTTATCATGCTGTCGTCGGTGAATGAGTCTCGCAAAGCCAATCATGGCCGTACCGTGAGCGACCGTGATCGTGATGGCAAGTGGATGCCGTTTGATCGTTTCTTAGAAAAACCGCTCACGCCCGATTGCCTCGTGCCCGCGGTTTGCGAGATGCTGTCAGCCAAGCGCTGATGGCAACAGAACCCCACACCTCCAACGGCCATGCTCCTGTCCAGGCGTCAGGGGTTACGACCATGCCCAAGGCTCTGATCGAGCGCGTCGCGCGCTACCACCAAATCGCTAGCCGTGCTGGCGAAAGCGGGCAAAGCCAAGTCTCATCGGCCGAGCTCGCAGAGTATGTCGGCGTCGATGCCACGATGGTCCGCAAAGACATGGCGATCATTGGCGTGGGGGGGCGGCCCAAGGTTGGCTATTTCGTCGGCGATCTGCTGGCGCGTTTGAACGACGTGTTGGGCCTGTCACGCCGCAACGAAGCGATTGTGATCGGCTGCGGCGGGCTGGGCAGCGCCATTGCCCGCTACCCTGGGTTTGCGCGTTACGGCCTCAAAATCGTCGGCGTCTTCGACAGTGACTTTTCCAAGGTGGGGCAACTGGTGGGCGAGCATCGCGTCTTACCGATGGAAAAGTGCAAAAGCGTCATCGAGGTGTTTGGCGTGCGCATCGCCATCATCACCGCCCCGGGCAGCCGCGCGCAGCAGCTGTGTGATTGGCTCATCACCCGCGGCATTGTCGGCATCTGGAACTTTGCACCGGTGGATCTGCGCGTGCCACCCAACGTTGCGGTCCGCAACGAGAACCTCGGCATTGGCGCAGCCCAGCTCATCTATCACGTAAACAACCGCACGACACCGACGGCGCCGGCACCTTAAGCCAACCCGATCTACTTACGCGACTGCCGCCGCCACAAGCCCGCCCAGGTGGCCGTGGGCACCTGAACATGGGCCCGCTCTAGGCGGTTAGGTCCTTCACCAGTGACAGCAACCGTTGCGGCGTAAGTGGTTTTTCCACGAAGCGGTCCACTGGCAGCCAAGCTTCATCCCGATCGCGGTTGCTGAAAGTGGGCAGGCGCTTCTGGCGCAGGTCGTCGTTGATGGAGGTCAGCATGATGAGCGGGATCTTCTTGGTGCGCTCGTCGTTGCGCATCTTGCGGGCGAGCTCAAACCCCTCGTCGGGAGTACCCATCATCACGTCCAACACCGCCACATCGATCGGGTTGTCGACCGCCAGTTGCATCCCGTCGTGCCCCGTATGCGCCGAAACCACACGATAGCCGGCTTTCTCCAAGGTCATCCGGTTGACGCTCACAAAGTCCACATCATCGTCTACCAGCAACACCAGCTTGCCCTGGGCGGCCATCGCCAATCTCCTTTAATGTGAATACCTTCACTATATCTATAACAAGAGCTACGGTGGCTTTCAACGGTATTTTCCATTCCTCACCCTTGATACGTGAATCTTGGCACATTATATTGAGGTGACATTGAGGGGAAGGAAGGACTCGCGAAGGTGTCCACGCTAGATCCGAAAGGTCCGTCCGGACTCAAGGTACTGAACCACGCTGCGAACCCAGCGCCCACACGCACGCTACCTCAGGCTCCGCCCGCCCCCCAAATAGACGAAGCGCCTATCGGAGCTGCGCTGGCGGCGGCTGCGCACCCCGATAAAGTACGAATTCGCGAGGTCTTAGCCAAGGCCCGCGAGGCTCGGGGCCTCTCCTACGACGACGTCGCCGTCTTGATGTCCGTCACCGACGACGAAGATACCTCGCTGCTCTTCGACACTGCCCGCGAGGTGAAAGAGCATATTTATGGCAAGCGCCTGGTGCTGTTTGCGCCGTTGTATGTGGCCAACCAGTGCTGCAACGAGTGCACCTATTGCGCCTTTCGCGCGCGCAACAGCGAACTGCCACGCCGGGCCCTAACAACCGCCGAGCTCGAACGCGAGACCCGCGCCTTGATCGACCAGGGGCACAAACGAGTGCTGTTGGTTGCTGGCGAGTCGTACCCCAACGGCTCGTTCGACTACATCTTGGACGCCATCCGCACCGTGTACGGCGTGCGTTCTGAGCGCGGGGAAATCCGCCGCATCAACGTCAACGTCGCGCCGCTGTCGGTCGAAGAGTTCAAGGAGCTGAAGGGCTGTGGCATCGGCACCTATCAGCTGTTCCAAGAGACCTACCACCGCCAGACTTACGCCCAGGTGCATCTGGCCGGCAAGAAGCGCGACTTCGATTGGCGCCTGAGCGTGATGGATCGCGCGATGCAAGCCGGCATCGATGATGTCGGCATCGGGGCGCTCTTTGGTCTGTACGATTGGCGCTTCGAGGTCCTGGCGATGATGCAGCATATCCGCCACCTGGAGCAGAGCTTCGGCGTGGGCCCGCACACCATCAGCGTGCCGCGCATCGAGCCGGCTCATGGTTCAACCTTGGCCGACGCACCGCCACACGCCGTCGGCGACGATGACTTCTTCAAGCTGGTGGCCATCTTGCGCCTGGCAGTGCCTTACACCGGCATTATTTTGTCCACCCGCGAAAGCGCGGCCAACCGCCGGATGGCGTTCGCCTTGGGTATCTCGCAAATCTCTGCAGGCAGCCGCACGCAACCGGGCGGCTACAATGACTTGGAAGGTGCCGACGCCGGCCAGTTCGCCGTGGGCGACCATCGGACGCTCGATGAGGTTGTACGCGACCTGTGCGAGCTGGGCTACATCCCGTCGTACTGCACAGCCTGCTACCGCTTGGGGCGTACCGGCCGGGACTTTATGGACATGGCCAAGCCTGGCGACATCCGCTCGCACTGCGATCCCAACGCCCTGTCCACGTTTGCCGAGTACCTCCAAGACTACGCCTCGCCAGCCACCCGGGCTGCGGGTGAAAAGGCCATCCAGGAAATCCTCGCGGGGTTTGCGCTGCCGGTGCAAAACAACGCCCGTCGCATGCTGCAGCGCATCGCCGATGGCAAGCGCGACGTCTGCGTTTAGCGCAATAGCCGCTGCTGCAACGCCGGAAAGGGTCCCAAAGCGCGTTTGAGAATGCCTTGCGTGTGCGCGATGGTCAGCCCGTAGTTAGTGATGGCCACCCCGGCCGCTTCCGCCCGAGCCAGCCGCGACAGCATCGCCGCGCGGTTCAGCATGCAGGCGCCACAATGCACGATGAGCTTGTAGCTGGCCAAATCCTCAGGAAAATCTTGGCCATAACGCACATCGAAGCGGAGCTTGGCGCCACTGTACTGGGTGAGGAAGCGCGGGATCTTCACGGTACCGATGTCCTCGCCGTGTACCTTGTGCGAGCAGGCCTCGGCCACCAACACCTTGTCACCCGTCTGCAACCGGTCGATCGCGTTCACACCGGTCAAGAAGGTGTCCAGCTCGCCTTTGGCTCGCGCCATCAGGATCGAGAACGAGGTGAGCGGCACACTCTCTGGTACATCAGCAGCAACTTTCAAGAAGGCTTGGCTGTCGGTGACCACCAACGAGGGTAGGCGATTGAGCTGCTTCAAGGCTGTGCCGAGCTCTCGCTCCTTCACCACCAAAGCCACCGCCTCGGCGTCCAAGACTTCGCGAATCGTCTGTGCCTGCGGCAGGATAAGCCGACCCTTTGGCGCTTCCACGTCCACCGGCACCACCAACACCACCAGATCGCCCGGACGCACCAAATCAGCCACCAAAGCAGGGGTCTCCAAGGACTTCAGGGCCAAAGCAATAGCCGTGCCTAGCTGCTCAATGCCTTGCAGCGCCGTCGCCGACACCTCGACGCTCGGCACCGAAGCTTGAAGGACCCAGCTTTGCTGCTCGGAGGTGGGCGCGCGCTGATCGCGCTTGTTGAACACCACCAAGATGCGCTTGCCTTGTTGTTTAAGCAGCGTCAGCAGCTCGCGCTCAAACGCCGCAAGCACGCCACACTCCACCACCAGCACCGCCAAATCGAGGCGCTGCAACACCTGTTCGCTGCGCTTCGTACGCGCACCGCCCAAAGCCCCTTCGTCGTCGAGCCCCGCGGTATCCACGAACACCACGGCGCCCAAGGGAGGCAGCTCAAAGCTCTTGTCCACCGGATCGGTGGTGGTGCCTGGCACCGGCGACACGATCGACACCTCTTGGCCGGTGAGCGCATTCACGAGTGCGGATTTGCCAACGTTGCGCCGGCCGACCAGGCCGATACACGGGCGCACGCCTTTGGGGGTCTGGTTCATCGGGTCTCGCTGTTTTTGGGCAAGAAGCCGAGCTGGTTGAGCCGTTCTGGAAGCACCAGCTCATCCAGTTCGATTTGACTCAGCCACCCATATTCCAGCGCCGCCTGGTGCACCGAGAGACCTGCCGCGCGTGCCGAGGCCGTCAGCTCCGCCGCGCGGTGGTAGCCCAGTTTCTGCGACAAGAGCGTCGCCAGCGCCGTCGAAGAACGCACCTCCGCGGCACAACGTTCACGATTGGCCGTAAGCCCCTCGATGCAGTGCGTGCGCAGCACGGTCACCGCTTGGGTCAATAACCGAATGCTCTCCAAAAAGCTTTCGGCCACCAGCGGCGTAAACTGACACAGCTCCAGAGCCGACAGCCCCACCGCATACGCCACCGTTTGATCGTGCGCGAACACCCGCAACGCGACCTGAGACACGGCCTCGGGGATCACCGGGTTCACTTTGCCAGGCATCATCGAGGAGCCAGCCTGGCGCGGCGGCAAGCGCAGCTCCGCCAATCCACACTCCGGGCCCGAGGACATCAGGCGCAGATCGCCCGAAATCTTGAGTAGTGTGGAGGCGCAGGTCTTCAGCAACCCCATGCATTCCACGAGTGCATCTTGGTTTTGCGTGGCCTCCAAGAGGTTGTCAGCGCGCGCCACCGGCAGCTGGCTGAGCTTTCGCAACTCATCTACCACCCGCAGGATGTAAGCGCGCGGCGCGCCAAGCCCAGTGCCGATTGCGCCACCGCCCAGGTTTACCACCCGCAAGCGCTCCTGGCACTTGGACAGGCGCCACCGGTCGCGCGCCAGGGCCTCGGCATAGGCGCCCATCTCGCGCCCGAGCGTTATCGGCACGGCGTCCTGCATCTCGGTGCGACCGATCTTCACCACGTCCGCGAACGCGTGCTCCTTAGATTCAAACGCCGCCACCAATGCCGTCAACGCTTGGTCAAGCAACAGCAGCTCGCGCATCGCAGCAATCCGCAGCGCCGTCGGGTAAGTGTCGTTGGTTGATTGGTGTAAGTTCACGTGCTCCAAGGGGTCCATCTGCGCATACTCGCCGGGCGCTTTGCCCAAATGGATCAACGCACGATTGGCCAAGACCTCGTTCACGTTCATGTTGGTAGAGGTACCGGCCCCACCCTGCAACGCGTCCACCACGCACGCGCTGTCCAACGCTCCGTCCCGCAGCTCTTCGCACGCTCGCGTCAGCGCCGCGACCTGGGCGTCCGTAAGATAACCCAAGGCGTGGTTGGTGCGTGCACAGGCAAGCTTCACCTCGCCAAACGCGCGCCACAACGGCAGTTGCACCGGGCGCCCCGCCAGCGGAAAATTATGGCGAGAGCGTTCGGTTTGAATCCCCCACAGACACGTAGCCGCCAGCCGGACTTCGCCCAAGCTGTCATGCTCCAAGCGTTCTTGCTTCATTACAACCTCTGTCAGCGCAGAATCTGCCCTGACGCGCGCGAATGCTCCCGCGCATGGCCCGGCCCGTGGCCAATCGTCCGCCCCAAGCGTGCAGCCATCTCGTGTAGGCTCGCAACCACCTGGGCCGGCTCAGTCACGGATTTGCCGGGGTAAACCTCGTACTGCTCACGGTAATGCGTCGGCGTGAAATTGGGCATAATAATGTTGGCGCCTGCGTTGAGTGATGCCTCGCGCGCCGCGCTCCCGCCCAAGGTGACCAGCGCCGTAGTGCTTGGCAAGTTGGCCCACGGACACAATAGCCGGGTTAGAGCGATCACCTTCAGCGTCGTCAACACATCCGCAACAACCTGATCTTGTTCGGCTTTTGGAAACGCCTCGGGGTGTTTGGCGAGCGGGGTGTCGCCGTGGGGAATAAACGGACCGACGCCGATCATGTCCAAGTCGAGCGTGCGAAACAACTCCAGGTCGCGCACCAAGTCGTCCACACTCTGTCCTGGAATCCCCACCATCACCCCCGAGCCTACTTCGTAGTCCAGCTCACGTAACCAAGCGAGGCCCTGCATACGATCGTGCTCTTCGTGTGCCAGGCGCGGATGCAAGCGCGCATAGAGGGTTGGATTCGAAGTCTCGAATCGCAGCAAGTAGCGATCGGCGCCGGCCGCCCGCCAAGCCGCTAATCTGGCGCGGGGGTGCTCCCCCAAACTCAACGTGATCGCCACGGGCGACACCGCGCGGATGGCGTGAATAATGGCCGTAATGGCGTTGGGGTCTTCGTGTGGGTCGTGGCCTCCCTGCAACACCACCGTGCCGATCCCCAACGATGCCGCCGCAGCTGCGCAGCCGACAATCTCGTCGAGCGTCATCCGGTAGCGCTCAATCTCCCGATTTTCTCGCCGCACGCCGCAGTAAACACACGAGCGCGCACAAATGTTCGAGAGCTCGACGAGCCCGCGCAGGTAGATGGCGTCGCCCACCGAGTCACGTCGTACGGCATCGGCGGCGGCCCACAACTGCGCTAGGCGTTGCGGATCCTGCTCTAAAAGCCACCCGCGAAGCTCATTGCGTGAGAGCGTCACGAGGGTCGAGCGCTCAAGGCTGCCACCGCGGGTTTCAACACCACGGTAAACGTACTGCCCTCGTTGGCGACGGAGCTGACGCTCGCATCACCGGCGTACATCGAGGCAATCTTCTTGACGATCGACAACCCCAAGCCACTCCCCAAAATGGTGCGCGTCTTCTCGTTCTTGATACGGGTGAACTCTTTGAACAGTCGGCTGGCCTCCTCGGGGGTGAGGCCGATGCCGGTATCTTTCACGGCAATCGTGACGACCCCGTTCTCAAGCGCCAAGTGCACCAACACGTGGCCAGCGTCGCGGTTGTACTTGACGGCATTGGAGACCAAATTGTTGAAGACAATCTCCATCTCGGCCCGGTCGACGTTCGCCACCAGCGTGGACGGCGCTTCCAGGGCAATTTGGATCTTGCGAGGATCGGCATCGGGCATCGCCGACTCGATGGCTGCCTTGGCCACCTCAACCAGGTCGGTGGGCAAAAGCTCGCGTTGTTTCTGCCCCGACTCGATGCGGGTCAGGTCCAACAGGTCGATGATCAACTTGCGCATGCCGCCCAAACGGATGAGCGCGCGGTCCACCATGTGGGCGTGGGTCTCGGCGTCACTGACCATGCTCGGATCGCGCAGGATATTCAAAAAGCCTTCCACGGCACCGAGCGGCGCTTTCAGCTCATGGGCCAACACCGAAATGAACTGAAAGCGCACCTGACGCTTCTCTTCGGCCAACCTGCGTGCCTGTCGCGCAAGCAGCAGGTGTTTGGTCGCCTTACGGATCGCTGTTTTCAACTCCTCAGGTGTAAACGGCTTCGCTAAGAAATCGTAGGCACCCCGCTTGGTCGCGATGATCGCTGTCTCCAACGAGGCGTAGGCCGTTACCATCACGGTGAGGGTTTGGTTTCCCTGCTCGCGCATCTGGTTCAAGACGTCCAAGCCACTCATGCCCGGCAGCTTGTGGTCCAACAACAAGATATCCGGCCTCTCCGCGGTGAGCAGCTCCAAGGCCCGTTCGCCACTTTCGGCCTGCACCGGCAGAAAGCTGAAATCCCCTTCCATGTCCGGAAAGGTGATGGTGAAACGTTCGAGAGTGCGCGCCATCGCTTGGCGCATCCCGAGTTCATCATCCACAACCAGGACCTTCAGGGACTCCATCTCATGACCTCATACGGCAGTGAGCCGCTCAATCTCGCGTTTCAACTGCTCGAAGCGAATCGGCTTCGTCAGGATCACGTCGGCGTTGGTCCACGACCGGCCATCTTGGTTCTGCCAATTGAAATCCAGGCCTGTGTCAGCGGTGACCGCACTCACCATGATGATCGGCATCCCCGGAAGACGTTTACGCAAGAACCGGCTCAAAATGAAGCCCGCGTCCATGTCCTCCATCATCAAGTCGAGCACCGCGACGTCGGGTTTAATCGTGTCCAAGGCCTTCTCGGCGCTACCACGCCCATCGGCAGTTTCGACTCGATAGCCAGCACGCTCCAGCTGAAACCGAGTTTGCATCACAAAGTCGGGGTCATCGTCGACCACCAAGATCAACTTCTGGGACGCTTCGGGATGAGGCTTTTGCACAGAATTCGTCATGACTGTTTAATCTCACTCCTGCATGCCCACGCGCGGCAGGCTCACTGTGAAGCTCGTACCGGTGGGGCCGTTAGATGGATCTGCGTTGGACTCCACGCGAATGTCGCCGCGGTGCATCTTGATGATGCCGTAGCTAACGGCCAGGCCCAAACCTGTGCCGCGTCCAAGTCCTTTGGTCGTAAAAAACGGTTGATAGATTCGCTTCAGGTTCTCTTTGGCGATCCCGGCACCTGTATCACTGACCACAAACTGCATCCGCTCGGGGTCACCTAATGTCGTAATGGTCAGACGTCCGCCGGTTGGCATCGCCTGATAGGCGTTGGTCATCAGGTTGATCAGCACCTGCGTCATTTGCTCGCGATCCAAGTCGACCACCGGGCTATCGGCCCGATTGGTCACCTCCACCGTGATCCCTGCGGGCGGCGGTGCTGCATTCAGGCTGCGCTGAACCAAGTCGCGAACATCGGTGGGCTCGAAGATGACTTTGTTCTGGCGGGCAAAATCCAACAGCCCTGCGACAATGCGTTTGCAGCGGTCGGCCTGCTCGGCAATCATTTTCAAGTCACCGGTCATCCGGCTGTCTTGTGGCATGTCTTCGAGCAAAAGATGCGCGTACATCAACACCACCCCCAACGGGTTGTTCACCTCGTGGGCGATGCCGGCTGCAAGTTGGCCCATGCTGGCCAGTCGTTCTGAGTGCATGAGCGCTTCTTGGGTATCTGCCAACTGCTGATGCGAACGCGCCAATTCACCCACCGTGCTGCGCAACTGATCGATGGTGTACGGCAGGCACATCTCGCTCTCGGCGAGGTTTAAAAAAATAGCTTTGGCATGTTCACGACAGGTGTCGTAACCACAAGCGCCGCAATTCAGCTCGTCGCTTGCCCAGTGTTTCCCCATCCGCTTCAGAATGGCATCGACATCCCGTGCCGACGGTTCCTGAAGCCGCTGGTCATTCGCTTGATAACCTCGGCTCAAATCAAGCGTGGTTAGTTTTTGCCAATCCTCACCCGAGAGCCCATGCGGTTCATCTTGAGCCGCCCGCCGATCATGTAGATCGCGGACGTAGCGACTCACCGATGCGCGGCGTGACAAGCGATTGGTTCGACTGGTCATGCCCGGGCCCATGATGCAACCGTTGCAGCTGAGCAGCTCCAACAACTTCACATCCATCGCCCCTGCTTCGAACTCGCGCAACGCTTCGATAAACGAGCGCGGCCCAGTGGTAGCAACCACTTGGCCAGCGGTCAGGTCCTCACTGATCTTGGCAGACTGCAACATGCCGCGCGATAAGGGAAAGATGGCGCCCGAGCCCGAGTATGGCGGATCGAAGTCCGAAGGCATCACGTTGGCGGCCGACACTTGCCTGCGCAGGAAAAAACTACGCAGCTCCTGAAACGTCAACACCGCGTCCACTTCATCGGCGACGTTTTGGTCAGAGGCCTCGGCCTTCTTGGCGATGCAGGGGCCAATAAAAACCACCTTGATCTCGGGGCCGTACAGAAGCTTCAGGGCCCGTGCGGTAGCAACCATCGGTGAAACGATCGGCGCCAAGTGCGGTACCAACGCCGGATGGTAGCGTTCTACATAAGCCACCACCGCTGGGCAGTTAGTGGCGATGTAATGGTCATCGGGACCCGCCTTTTGCACCAGGTCGTGGTACTGAGTCGCCACCAAGTCGGCGCCGAAACCGACCTCGCTCACGTATGAAAAACCGCAGGCCCGGATCATCCCGACCAACACCTCGGGACTTACCTCGTCGAACTCTGCAGGGAACGACGGAGCCAAGGCCGCTACCACCTTGACACCCGATGTCAGCAATCGCTCGGTGCGGCCGATTTCTTCTAGGACCTGCTTGGCGCCCTGCGAACATACCCGCACGCAGCTGCCGCAGCCGACACAACGCTCACTTAAGACTTCGGCTTGGCCACCCGAGATCCGGATGGCCTTGGCCGGGCACTCTCGCACGCAGGTAAAGCAGACCCGACACCGCTCCCGAACGGTGGAGATGAGGGGCGCGTCGCCATGCGTGATCATCCGGATGATTGCCTACCCCCCCCTGGGGTTATGCTACGTCTCGAACCTCATAATGCGTGTGCAACAGGTGATGGCTCTTTTCCCCCAACGGCTTGCCCAAGAAATCCTTGTATAGCTTCTGAATGCTTGGGTTCTGGTGCGCGGTGCGCAGCGTGTCCTCTTTGTCGATGGTGTACAACGCCTGCATCCGTTCGCGAATCGCTTCGAGCGGCACCCCCAAGGGCTGACCGCCACCCGCAATGCAACCGCCGGGGCAAGTCATCACTTCGAGGAAGTCGACGTGCCGTTCGCCCGAAAGCATCTGGTCGAGCACGGTGCGCGCATTCTTCAGGCCGCTCGCCACCGCCACCGTCAACTCTTTGTCTCCCACTTTGACCTTCGCTTCCTTGATGCCGTTCAGGCCGCGAATCGCCGTAGGTTTAAAGTTGGCATCAAGTTCCTTCCCTGTCACCAGGAAGTGCGCAGTTCTGAGCGCGGCTTCCATAACGCCGCCGGTCGCACCGAACAGCTTGCCCGCTGACGAGCGCTCCCCAAACGGCGTATCCGCACCTTCTGGGGTCAGTTCTTTCAAGTTGATGCCGTGCATCTTGATGAGCTGCGCCAATTCACGCGTGGTCAACACCGCGTCGACATCAGCAACGCCATCACGGCTGTGCTCAGGCCGAGAAACCTCAAACTTCTTCGCGGTGCACGGCATGATCGACACACTGAACACCTTGTGCGGATCGATGCCTGCTTGTTTGGCGTAGAACGCCTTGATCACCGCGCCCATCATCTGCTGCGGGCTCTTGCAGGTAGACAAGTTCGGGATGAGCTTCGGATAGAACTGCTCAACGAACTTCACCCAACCCGGCGAGCAGCTGGTCATCATCGGCAACGCACCACCCTTGGTGAGCCGCTCGGCCAACTCGCTCGCCTCTTCCATCACCGTCAGATCGGCGGCAAACGACGTATCAAAGACCTTGGCGAAGCCGATGCGACGCAGAGCCGCGGTCAACACCCCGGCCACGTCAGCGCCTGACTTCAACCCAAACATCTCGCCAATCGTCACCGACACCGCCGGCGCATGCTGTACGACGACATGCTTGTCGCCCGCCGCGATCGCTTGGATCACGTCTTCGACGTGGCTCTGCTCGGTAAGCGCGCCGGTGGGACACACATGCACACACTGTCCGCAGTGAATGCACGACGAGACATTCAAGCCCTCGTCAAACGCAGTGCCGATGTGGGTCTTGGAACCACGGCCGACGAAGTCGATCGCCGAAACCGCCTGGACCTCTTCACACACGCGCACACAGCGACCGCACAGCACGCACTTGTCAGGATCGCGCACCAGCGACGGGCTGGAGGCATCTAACGGCCGACGGATCTTCTCGCCGTGGATGCGGCGCGCCCGCACGCCGTGCTCCTGAGCCAACCGCTGCAGGTCGCAGTTGTTATTACGTGCGCAGTACAAACAATCATCCGGATGGTCAGCCAACAAGAGCTCGATGATGGTCTTGCGAGCCTTCACCGCGCGAGGTGTGTGGGTCTTGATCTTCATCCCGGGCGTCACCGGAAACGCACAGGCCGGCACCAAGTTCCGCTGCCCTTCGACTTCTACCACACACAGCCGGCAGGCGCCGGAGGGTAGCAGATTCTCCATCGCACACAGCGTGGGAATGCGCACGCCCGCTCGCCGCAACGCGGCCAGCACAGTATCTTCCGGTTGCGCCTCAATCGTTCGGCCATTGACTTCGATGTTACTCATGGCGCTCTCCCTTAAGCCGCTTTGACGGCGTCTTTGCGGCAGACGTCAACGCAGGTACCGCAACCGATGCATTTGTCTTCAACGATGTAGTGTGGCGTCTTGAGCGTGCCCATGATCGCCTCAGAGGGGCACTTCTTGGCGCACAGGGTACAACCCGTGCACTTATTGGCATCGATCGTGTAGTGCAGGAGCTCCTTACACACGCCCGCCGAGCAGTGACGCTCGAAGACATGCTCTTCATACTCGTGACGGAAATAGCGCAGCGTGCTCAATACCGGATTGGAGGCGGTTTGCCCCAAGCCACACAGGCTGGTGTCGCGAATCACTTCGGCCAACGAGGTGAGGTTCATCACCCCTTGGAAGCGCGTCAACGCCGCCGTGCCGGTTTCATTGCGACGACTACGGGACAACGCGGTAAGGATTTCGAGCATCCGACGCGTACCTTCACGGCAGGGAATGCACTTGCCACACGACTCGCGCTGGATGAAATCCATGAAGAACTTGGCGACATCCACCATGCAGGTGGACTCGTCCATGACCACCAAACCGCCCGACCCCATCATCGCGCCCACTTGCTTGAGCGACTCGTAGTCCACGTCGATATCGAGATGCTCGGTGGGGATACAACCACCTGACGGGCCACCAATCTGCGCCGCCTTGTATTTTTTACCGTTCGGAACGCCACCACCAATGTCGAAAATGATCTGGCGCATCGTGGTGCCCATCGCCACTTCCACGAGCCCCGTGCGCGCGACTTTGCCCGACAGCGCAAAAACCTTGGTCCCCTTGCTGCTCTTGGTGCCCAAGGTCGCAAATTGTTCGGCGCCGATGTCTATCAGGTGCGGCAGGTTGGCCAGAGTTTCGACGTTGTTAATCACCGTGGGCTTGCCAAACAAACCGCGCACGGCTGGGAACGGCGGCCGGGGCCGAGGCATCCCGCGCCGACCTTCGATCGAGTGCATCAGGGCGGTTTCTTCGCCGCAAACGAAAGCGCCGGCCCCCTGCTTGATCACGATTTCCAGGTCGAACCCGGAATCGAGGATGTTGCGCCCAAGAAAGCCATACGCCTTGGCGTCGTCGATCGCCTTGCGGATATGCTTGATCGCAAGTGGGTATTCCGCGCGGATGTACACGTACGCTTTGCGCGCCCCAATCGCATAGGCCGCGATGGCCATGCCTTCGACCAAGCGGTGGGGATCACCTTCGATCACCGCACGGTCCATGAAGGCACCGGGGTCACCTTCGTCGGCGTTGCAGATCAGGTACTTCTGCTCCGAGACGGTCTTGCGCGCGAACTTCCACTTCGTGCCAGCTGGAAAACCGCCGCCGCCACGGCCGCGCAGTCCGCTCTTCTCAACAAGGTCGCAAGCGTCTTGCGGCGGAGTTGTCAGCAAGGTCTTCGAGAGAGCTTGGTAACCACCGTGCGCGATGTATTCGTCGATGCTGGTGGGATTGATGATGCCGCAATTCTTCAACACCCAACGCATCTGCGGCTTGAAGAATGGATGCTCATCCAAGAACGGCGCGTCGTAAGCTTTGTGCTGTGAACGAAACTGGCCCAGCATCAACTCACTCGACAATTTGCCGGCCAACACATCGTCCAACAGCGCTTCGACCTTGTCGGCCGTCACCTTCTGGAAGCTGACGCGTGGACAACCTGGAAGTTGGATATCAACCAACGGTTCCGCCGAGCACAGGCCGATGCAGGCTACAGCCACGCGATCGACTTCGATGTTGCGAGTCTCTGCCCAGTGCTGCACGGCTTCCATCGTACGGTCGGCGCGCGCGCCGATGCCGCAGGTGCCCATGCCAACATACACGGTGGGACGATCTACATCGGTGCGCAAGAGCGCTTGAACCGACTTCCGACGCTCTTCGTGGGCTTCGGGATGCGTGTGGCACACCGGCCCGTCGAGCAAGCACTTGGCCAGATCACGACAAGGTTTTTCGGGCGAATGAGAGCACTTGGTACAACAGGTGAGCTGCTCTTTGAGGCTACGCATTTTTCGCACTCCGCTTGCGGCAATCATGAAGGATGGCGCGGACGCTATCCGGGGTGACGTTCGCGTAGGTCTCGCCATTGACGAGCATGGCCGGAGCCAGGCCGCAGGCGCCGATGCAGGCCAAGATTTCCAGGCTGAACATACCGTCTTTGGTGGTCTGGCCCGGCTCGATCTTGAGCGCCAGCTTCAACGCATCCAGCACCTTGGCCGAGCCCTTCACGTGACAGGCGGTGCCACGGCACAACGCGATGTGAAATTGGCCCACCGCCGAAAAGCGAAACTGGTTGTAGAAGGTCGCGACCCCGTACACCTTGCTCGCAGGCAGCTTCAGGTGTTGACCGACGCGCTTCATTGCGTCTTCGGACAAGTACCCTTGGGCCTCCTGGACCTCTTGCAAGATCGGAATCAGGCTGTCACGGGCGGCGCCCGGATGACGGGCCAAAACCGCATCAATTCGGGACGTCGAGGCTGTTTGAAGATCGTTCTGCATCATGCTTCGTAAACCTCTCGGGCGGCGTCTTGCCGCGCAAAAAAGGCCACCGTTTCTAGTTTCATCGCAATATCAACTGTGCGGATATAAATGTGCTCAGGGACACGCAGCGTGAGCGGCGCGAAGTTCAAAATCCCACGAATGCCCGCGCGGATAAGCTCCTCGACCACCCGCTGCGCCTCGCTGGCCGGCACGGTCAAAATGGCCGTGTAAATGCCATTCGCCGCAACAACCTCGCTGAGCTTGGTCATGGGCTGAATGGTCAAACCGTGAATGAGGCGGCCGTGTAGCGCCGGATCCTGATCAAACGCCGCCGCTACGTTCAAATTGGCATAACGTCCTTGGAAGTACGAAAGGATGGCGCGTCCGAGGTTGCCCACGCCCACCAAGGCGACCTGTTCGCCGCCAGCGCGATCCAATACGGTGCTGATGCTCCCAAGCAGCGCTTCGACGTCGTAACCTTTGTTGGGGCTGCCCGAGAAGCCGACGACCATCAAGTCACGACGCACCTGAGTGGCCGTGATCTGCAGGGTCTGCGCCAACTCATGGGAGTAAATGCTGCGCACGCCACGCGCCGCGCAATCGGTCAGAATCCGCCGGTACAGGCTCAAACGAGCAACGGTTTTGGCAGATGCCGACAACATACAACCCTAGCCCCGCCCCACTAAGTCGTGAAACCGTTCACGATGTGAATTGAATCACGAATTGGTTATCGTGTCAACCAGTGGAATGTTGCGGAAATCGCGGAGACCCACAAGTGGCGCCAGAGAATATCAGAAACACATTATAACTACACAGATTTACAGGTTTTTATTACAGACAACTAGCCCCGTCGGCGGGCCTATTCTAACGCCCAAGTCCCTCAAGACCAACATGCGCAACCATGCCTCCCTGCGACGGTGTCAAATTTGCAAATGTCAAACTGATACAAATAGCACTATTTTTGGACTAGATCACCAGATACCCTGGGTAATCGTGACCTGTGGTTGAATGTGCGACCGCACAAGTTGGGATATTCTTCACAACTTGATGCGAGTTTCCTGCGCGCTGTTGCTGAAGTCGCGGTGAAATTTAAGCTGGAGGCAAGCGCCCGGTGCGGCGGGCAAACCAGGTGGGGTCCTTGGCGGCGTTGTAGGCATCCTCGTAGGTGACCTTGCCGGTGAGAAAACAGACCGCCAACGCCTCATCGAGCGACTGCATCCCGTCTTGCTTGCCTGATTGGATCACCGAGTCGATCATCGTGGTATTGCCATCGCGCACAATGCTGGTGAGTGACTGCGTCTTGAATAGCAGCTCTACCGCAGCGACCCGGCCCTTGCCATCGGTCGTGCGCAGCAAAGTCTGCGACAAGATGGCCAAGAGGCTATCGGCCAACACGGTACGAATGAGCGACTGTTGTGCAGCTGGGAAGACGTCCACGATGCGGTCAATGGTACGCGCAGCGGAGTTGGAGTGCACAGTGCTGAACACCAAGAGTCCCATCTCGGCAGCATCTATCGCGCGTGCCATCGTCTCAGGGTCACGCATTTCGCCCACGAGCAGCACGTCCACATCCTCACGCACGGCAGCCCGTACGCCTTCGACGAAGCTTGGAGTATCGGTGCCCACCTGACGGTGCGAGATCACCGATTTCTTGTTGGGGTGCACGAACTCGATAGGGTCTTCGATGGTAACGATGTGGCGCGCATAGGTGCTGTTGATACGGTCGATGATACCCGCCAGAGTTGTGGATTTACCGGAACCGGTGGGCCCGGTGACCAGCACCAGGCCGCTACGCATATGCACAAGCTTGTCGACGGCCGGCGGCAATGCCAACTTTTCGAGCGGCGTGATGTTCTCCGGAATTAGGCGAAACGCCGCGCTGGCGCCATGCTCTTGCAGAAAGAAGTTCACGCGGAAGCGCCCGACCCCGCCTTCGGAGATGGCAAAATCGGCTTCGTGCCCCTGTTGCCCAGAGACCAGCATCGAGGCTGGCGTCACCGGCCGCATCAACTCGACAACTTGTTCGTTGGTAAGCGGTGGCCAACCTTCGACGGCGTTCAGGTCGCCGTGCAAGCGTATCCGCGGCGCCACGCCCGTAGAGAGATGCAGGTCAGAGCCGCCACTCTCTTTGACAAAACGCAGAAGCCCATGGATGTCGCTCATCGCCTACATCCCCATCTTCGTGGAGCCATGTGGCCAGCGTTTTTTAGCCTCTTCGGCAGAGATGAGGTTGCGCTGCACCAGATCTTGCAGCGACTGCTCCATCAAGCACATTCCTTCACCGGCCCCCATCTGCAGAATCGAGCGAATATGAAACAGCTTGTTCTCGCGGATGAGGCCGCGAATGGCCGAGTTGGGCAGCAAAATTTCCACCGCCGCCACGCGGCCAGTGCCATCCTTGCGTGGGATCAGCTGCTGGGTAATGACGGCACGTAGCGCCTCGGCCACCTTGGTGCGAATCTGTCGCTGTCCTTCGGGTGGGAAAGCATTGACCAAGCGGTCGATGCTGTCGATGGTGTTGCGCGTGTGCAACGTCGCAAACACCAAGTGACCCGTTTCGCTGGCGGTCAGCGCCATGTCGATGCTTTCCAGGTCGCGCAACTCGCCGACAAGAATGACATCAGGGTCCTGCCGCAGCGCGGCCCGAAGTGCATCGGCAAAGCTATGAGTGTGCGGTCCGACGCTGCGCTGGTTGATGATGCAGCCCTTGGATTTGTGCACAAACTCAACGGGATCCTCGATGGTGAGAATGTGACCGCGATCCTGCGAGTTGACCCGATGCAAGAACGCGGCAATCGTTGAAGATTTACCAGACCCGGCAGGCCCCGTGACCAACACCAAGCCGTTTGAGATGCCTGCGAGTCGCTCCAGGTGTGTTGGAATGCCCAGCTCAGCCAGCGTTGGCGGCAAGCGCATAATCACGCGGAACACTGCATCGAGTCCGCGCTGTTGCTTGTAGACGTTCACACGAAAACGGTCGAGATCATCCACCGTGATCGCAAAGTCGACGTGCCCCTTTTTCTCTAGCTCATGCTCCTGATCGGTGGTCAGGAGTGGCATCAGCATCTCTTTAACCTGAGGCGATGAGAGCGGCTCACGCCCGGCCACAGTGAGCACACCGTGGATGCGCATGCGCAAACGTGTGCCGCTGTGCATATGAACATCGCTGGCGGCGAGTTCCACTGCCTCACGCAGGATGTCGTGGAGTTCGGAGACAACAGTGGGCATGTGAACAACCAGACTACCGCGTGGTAAGGATCACAACTGGCCCCATGGAGGCCACAGTGCCTGCGCGCATCTTGTTGAGCTGCGCCATGAGGTCCAAGCGTTGGGCCGCGTTGGCCGTAGTAATTGAGATCTGAATGAAGGTATTACCAACCCCGGTTGGAACAAGGCCCGGTTGCGCTAGCAGCGAGTCAAATGGGTTATCAACTGGGTTGGGCAACAAGTTGTAGGGCGGGTTCTGCAGTACCCCCAACCCGCAGCCTGTAAAGTTTGCCTGGCCACGCCGCTCGGCGCACGCGCGAGCAGCCTTCCGCATGGTGTCAGTGAGCTGCGCCGCACTGGCAACCCGGGCCGATTGCAGCATGCCGCGCCCAACCAGGGCGACCGTCATTAGAGTGAGGATGACAGCGATCACGACGCCCAATTCAACAAGGGTGAAGCCAGACTGTTGACGGTGGGAATTCTTGGTGTTCGGTGCCATGTTGAGACGCTAGCACAACCCTCCCGGACGCTCCAATAAGACACCCAACGCTGTGCACTACCAAGGATTCTGGGCTATGATGAACACATGCAGGCTCGTCAACAGTCACGAGAACGTGGTTACACCCTGATCGAGCTAGGCGTCACCGTAGCCATTATGGCGCTGATGCTCTCAGTTGTCGCCGTCCCAATGACCGGAGTGCGCAAAGGTGCGACCTACAGCGCGTTGGCCGAGGACATGCAAGCCATCTTCGAGGCCGCACATAAGTTCTATGCCATGGAACGCACCGACTCGCCCGGGGCACCGGGGTACATCAATCTATTTCTCGTCGCAGCCGGTTCACCCATTCGACGTAACCTCCCGCCCAGCTTTAGCGGCCTCAATCCCATCAACGCCAGCCCCTATTTTGTCGTCGTAGAAGAGTTCGGCGCGGACGTCCTGCACCGCAAAGCCCAGTTTGACAGCGGCTGGGTCACTCGCCCCAGAGTCCGCGTCTATACGTGTGTGCCCAACGACGACGCCGCTGACATCGCGGCACAAGACAGCTGGGGACTCACCAACCAAGCCTCAGGGTTGTGTCCCGGAATGCGGCGCATCCGTCTCGAACGGGTCGCCTTCCCCGCGTCTGCAGACTTTCAGGCTATGGTGCTGAAGGATTGGGAAGAGGACAATCTGTAGCCCCAGCCAACTGGAAGATCCAACTATTCCGCTGGCTTGATCATAACCGACTCGGGTTTCTTAGACCCCACGGACTTCTTGGTCGGCTTAGGCGGCGTGAAATCCACATAAGTCATCTTGTTGGCCTCAATCACCACCTTAATAACTTTGGGTGAGCGTGGATCGTCAAACGTCACCTCGTGTGGCCCCGCAGGTATGCGCGCACCATCCACCGGACAGGTGCCGATGCGACGACCATCTACCGCAACCCAGCCCCAGTTGCTGCACTTGACTGCAAGCCGCCCGTGACCTGTTGGTGTCTCTGGAGTCTCGACAACGGGCGGGATCGGGGGTTGGGTCGGCACAACACCAGGCTGCACCGGCGTAATGCCCTCGGAGCCCGGTTGCGCAACAATGGGCTCTGGCTTCGGCGCCACAAGGTCCGGCTTGGGTGGTCGCACGGGTTGCACCACCAACTCAGGAGCTGCCACCTGCATCGATTCAACGGAGGCA
>JAKLEG010000400.1 GCA_022703175.1 Myxococcota bacterium
CACCGGCCCCCTTCATGCCGAGGGTCTCACGCAAAGCAGTCTCCAAGTCATCATGGGCGGCCAGACGCGTACGCATGTGGGTGACAAAGTGGATGGTGTCATCGACCGCGATCCCCAACGTGATGGACGCGATCATCGTTGTTGCCAAGTCCAGATGAATGCCAAACCACCCCATGATGCCCAGCACCACTGCGATTGGGAACAGGTTAGACGGGATGGTGAACAACATCGCAACCCATGAACGGAACATCAACAGAATCGGGCCAAAGATGAGCAAGAGCGACAAACCAAAAGTAGTCAATTGACTCGAAATGATTTGAGTGACGGTAACCGCCCACAACCGTGAGTGGCCGGTGGACTCGCTGCGAAAGCCGGCGCTCGCTGGAAATTGCTCGGCCAACACGCGGTCGAGGGCCTGGAATTTCTTCAAAATCGCTGCACTGCTGGGTTCGTGCGTGCGTGCCACCAGACGCACCCAGCGGCGACTCTCATCGACGAATTGCGACAACCGCGGGTCGCCTCCGATCAGCATCAACTGGGCGATCTCTTCGCGGCGCGCAGGCAGTCGGTCATACGCAGGGTCCTCGTTGAAGAACGCCCGGTGCATCAACTTGAGATGCGTGTTGATGCTCGTGACAACGGGAATCTGGAGTTCATCGCGCATGAAGCGCTCGACGACCTCAAGGCGAGCCAGGGCGTCTGGTTCGAGGAAACGCCCGTTCTCCTGGCTCTCGACAGAGACCACGAGGAGGTTGGTGCCCCCGAATGCCGCCTCGAAGCGATCGGTTTCGTTGCGCACCGGGGTATCGGCGTGGAAGTTCTCGATGACCTTCATGTCGACGACAATAAAAGGAATGGCCGCAATAGAAGCCACAACAAGCACCACCCCAAGCGCGAGCAGCTTCTTGGGATGCTTCAGCACAAGCCCATGGTAGCGCGAAACCAGCAGATCCAGTCGTTCGGAAACCGCGGCACTTTTTGGCGACACCCAGGCATCCAGCGGCGCCAAACGCAACGCCAAGGCGGCCAGACAAAACGAGGCGACGAAAGAGACCATCACGCTCAAACCGGCGGCAATGCCGAAATCCTGCATGGCCGGAATGTTGCTAGCCGAGATCGAGCCAAAGCCGACGGCCGTCGTCAGCGAGCACACGAACACTGGATAGAGAAGCTCCGCGAGCGTTGCCTCACCAGCGCGCTCCTCACCCAACGTGACGCGGTTCTTGGCGAGCTCCGCCAGGAAGTGAATGATCGTAGCTACCGAGAGAACCATCATCACCGGTGGCAACATGGTGGACAGGTTGTTGAGGGAGCCGCCCGTGGCCGTGAGCAATCCCAGGCCAAGAACATAAGAAACGCCCACGTTGATGAGTGTGAGGAGGACACCGCGAAGCCGCCGTGCAAACACCCAGAGACTGAGGGCCGTCAGAGCCAACAACACCGGCGTAAAGCGCGCGAGATCTGATTGCACGTAGGTCGCGGTGTCTGTGCGCAACACCGATTCTCCCGTCAGAGCAAAGCGGACACCTGGGTTGCGGGTCGAAACCTCGTGCAGCAGTGTCCGAAGATGATGCACCGTCGCCGCCCGACCATCGTCATCGAGGGTCTTGATAAGGCGCGCAATGAGCGCGGTGCTCTTGCCGTCGGTCGACAGAAGGTTCTGTCGAATGATTGGGTTTTTGTAGGCCTGTTCCCGGATCGCCTCAAGGGCGGCACCGTCGGAGGGAATGAGCGCGGGTACCAATAGCAGCGTTCTGAAACTTAGGTCGGAGCCTTCCAGGATTCGCGCCGTGGTGAGGCTATCAATATCGTCCACTGGCGGAACCGACGCCCCCGACTCGTCGAACACAACCATCGCCTCGATCGACTGCCCCAACTCTCGTACCAAGGTCAAACCCGCATGCGAAAACGGGTCGCGTCCTTCGATCTGAATAAACAAAAGGTCGTCGGTGCCGAACTTCGCATCAACGCGGTCGCGAATACGATACTCAGGCGACGTGGGATCCAAGAAAGGCGACACCCCTGCCTGGATCTTGAGCCGTGGCAAGATCGCTACGGCCCCCCCGACGATGAGCACCAGCATCAAAGTCACTTGCCACGGGTGAGCCAGGAGATAACGCGCCACTCGATGGGAAAAACTGTGACTGTCCACGTGGTATCCTTCTCGGCACCGCCGCGCGGAGCCCGGGGCTGCGGACGCAGGCCGGCCGATTAAGTATCATGCAGCTACCGGTGCATTGGCCGGCACCACGGATTCACCAAAAAAACAGGTCGCATACACCCGCCGCTCGCCCACTCCGAATCGACGCTGGCCTGCTCTGGGGTTCAACCCGGCCCAACCCCAATCGCTAACATCCTAATTTTATTGAATCATTCGCCAACCGACCGACGTCACGGTCGCTGCGGAAAATCCCCTACCGTACCCCCCGGACGCCACGACCTCAGCATCGAAGCCGCACTTCCGCATAGCGGAGAGAGGCCGCATCGACAGGGAAGTGACCCGTCGGCCACAGAGAGCGCTAACTGAAACGGGCTTGCCGAGCCGTAAACGAGAGAGGAGCTACAACTCTGGAACGTTAATCACCAGCGCCTCGTTCGGCCCAGTGATGCCACCGTTGTCGTTATCCACGAGCACCACAACTTGGCCCGCACCTGCGAAAGTCACGCCCTCCATGTTTGGCACCCCGGCCACGATCGCGTCCAGGTCGGCCACCACGCGCGGCTCCAGATCGGTGAGTGGCCCCAAAACCGGCATGCGGAACATCAACAGCTTTGCGGTCCCATAGTGGCGCTCGATCGCCACGACCTGCATTTGCTCGCCGTCGCGGCGACAATCAAGCGCTGAGATTTTCCCCGTGGAGGTGCTCAGATGCAACCGAGCCATGTACCAACGGCGCTCGCTAAGCGAGGTGCGAAACAGCGCCGCGTATCGTCCAGTGCGCGTGCTGATCGGTGTCTCCGCGGCTACCAACAGCGTCTCGTCCACGCTACACAAACCTTCGAGGCCCTGATTCCCGTAGGGGGTCAACCCGAAGTCGGCGTAGTGAACCACGAGTCGATCGGTCACCGATACCCGGTCCGGCCCCACGCTTGCCAAAAGAACCACATCATCGGCCCGCCCATCTTCTTGGGTTTCGGTGCCAAAAGCGAACAGCCCCGGCCGAATCCATGTCATTGATTCGGTGTCGGCCCCCTCCGGCACGCCATCGATCGGAAGCGGCTGGGCTCCAAGCCCAGGGGTCCCATCGGTAAGTTTCAACGCCAACAGAAACCGCTGTCGCTCGGCCACCGCGTAGAGCGTACCGTCGTTCGCGGTCGCAGAACCCGAGACGCCGACGCTATCGCCCAAGGCCAAGGTCAACCGCCGAGCCAACGTGGCATGGTTTTTAGCTTGCGGAACAGCCACGGCCGCCGACGATTCGCTACGTTGACAGGCGATGCAAGCACCCAGCGTCCACACGAAGAGATAGATCCAGCGCATCATCTGGCCTCACAAAAACAAGAGAGGGGTCTTTATGGCATCCCCTGGATCGAGACGGAAGGGCTCGCTAAGTCAGGCGACGCCCGGTAAAACGCCACCATGGTTGCACCGTCGGTTTCTGTCTTGATGCCGTTCAAGAACGCCGCAGAACACCTGCCTGCGGCCCTGGACAGTATCCTTGCGCAAAGCCTAACGAACTTTGAGTTGGTCGCCGTTGACGACGGCAGTCAAGATGACTCAGCGGCTCAACTCCAAACCTATGCACATAAGGACTCGCGAGTGCGGCTGCTACAACCGGGGGCGCAGGGGCTGATTGCTGCCTTGAATCTTGGGCTGGCCTCCTGCCGTGCCCCATATGTCGCGCGGATGGATGCCGACGACCTCATGCACCCCGAACGATTACAACGACAGCTGCAGCGATTCGACGAAACACCCGATCTCGCGTTGGTGTCGAGCCGCGTGCATTGTTTTCGTGAAGGCGAATTGCAGCGGGGTTACCAAGCCTATGAGTGCTGGGCCAACGCCGCTGTGACCCATGAAGAGATCCTGCGTGAGCTGTACATCGAAAGCCCGTTACCTCACCCCAGCGTGATGTTTCGCCGCAAAGCCGTCCACGCGCTCAAGGGCTACCGCGATCAGGGTTGGCCAGAAGACTACGATCTCTGGCTTCGCATGGCGCACGCAGGACATCGATTTGCCAAGGTGCCCGCCGTCTTACTCGAATGGCGCGATCACGACCAACGTCATTCCCGCACCCACGGGCGCTACAGCGACGAGGCCTTCCTGCGCTGCAAGGCACATCACCTCGCCCAAGGTCCGCTAGCGGCCCGCCCCGCGATCGTGTGGGGGGCAGGCAAACTTGGCCGACGGCTGGCCAAACACCTGCGCGACGAGGGCGCGACCCTGTTGGGTTTCATTGATATTGACCCTCGCAAACTCGGACGCTGCCTGCATGGGTTGCCGATCGCAAGTCCTGAGACGGCGGCCCCGGGTGCGCGAGCGTTGATTCTCACCGCGGTACGTACCCTGGGCGCACGAGATTTGATTCGCGCGCGGCTGTATGCCAAAGGCTGCCAGGAAGGCCGAGATTTCATTTGCGCCGCCTGAGGACCCAATGAGCCATGTGACCCTGATTGAGCCCGTCGTCGCAGACAACGTCGCGCACCGCCTCAAGTTGGGATTGGTCACCGCTGCGCCCGTTCAGATTGGCCCCGCAGGGACGAGCCTCGAAGAGGACATCGCGAGTACGTGCCGTGCGCTGCGTGAACACTATGGCAACGCTGAACCGGCCGATATCATTGGGCTCAAAACGGCTCGCGAGCTGTACCACGCCTTTGGCATCGACCCGACCCGCACCCGACCCTCCTCCGAAGCGCTGCTGCGTCGCATCGTCCGGGGAAAACCGTTCCCGCGCATCAACAATGCTGTCGACTGGGGCAACTTGGTAGCCGTCAAAACGTTACTGCCGCTTGGCCTTTACGACACCAACAAACTTCGAGGCACGGTGCTCCTGCGTGAAGGCGACCCAGGCGAGGCGTACCCCGGCATCCGCAAGGAAACGGTTCACTTGGAAGGTCGCCCCACCTTGGTCGACGGAGATGGGCCCTTTGGCAATCCTACCTCCGACTCGCTGCGCACCTCGGTGGACGACTCCTGTACGGCGCTCACGCTGGTGCTATTTGCCCCACCTTCCGTCACCACTGCCGTCCTGACCGAACACGTGCAAATGATTGCTCGCGGCATGGCCGAACACCTGGGCGGCATGCAAGGGCCAGTGGTCACCGCCACCAAGGTTTGGGCCACGACGCGCTCTTGAAAATTCTCGGCAGCTACCGTAGAGGGCGGCCTCGAATCACCACCAAGGAGTCCCCCATGGCAGCAAAGAAACGTGAAATGTTGGTTGTCGCCTCGAAAGTCAAAGAGGTCGTGAAGAGCCACAAGTGCCAAACCGCTGGCGATCTCGTCGATGCCCTCTCCGACAAGCTCCATGATCTGCTCGAAGTCGCGGCGAAGCGCGCCAAGGAAAACAAGCGCGCCACCATCCGCCCCTGTGATCTGTAAACGGCCCCGACGCGGCGCGAACGCTACACCGGCTGCCGACAGGTAACATCGTCGAACGTCGGACTGTTCACCCGAGTGCTCACCGGCACCACCTCCAACTTGGGAGTTGCCGTCTCCAACAGAGCCAAGACCCGCATCGGTGCTTGCAAA
>JAKLEG010000401.1 GCA_022703175.1 Myxococcota bacterium
GCTCGACCAAGGTTTGGTTTAGTCTTTCGGTGTCCTACGGGCGCTGTCTGCCACGAGTGGGCAGCGCCCGCACCCTTACCTCGCGATCACGACCCTCTCTGGCTCCCAGGTGGCAGGCCAACTGAAGGTGAAATGCTATGGCAGCGGAGACCGAGCACGCAGTCCGCGTCCCGTGGTATGTACGACTCCATGATCTCATGCCCCACCGGGTGCGAGAGATCCTGCTGGTCTCCTCGGCGTACGACGCCTTCATCCTAGAAGAAGACGGTCCCCTCACCGAACGGCTGTTTGCCACCTATTCGGAGATGAACCTCTCCTGGTCGCCGCGCATCACGCATGTGACCACCCTGCTGGCCGCGGTGTCGCTGTTGGACAAGCGTCGCTTCGACCTGGTGATCGCAATGCCTCGCCTGGAAGACGTGGACGTCAACACGCTGGGGCGCGAGATCAAAAAGAAAGATCCACAACTCCCTGTCATCCTTCTGGTTTTCAGCGAAGCCGATTTGCGGCAATTCCCCGACGGCATGGATCGTACGGCAATCGACCGGGTGTTCGTGTGGACTGGCGACGCGCGCATTTTGATCGCGATCAACAAACTCATCGAGGACGACAAGAACCTGCCGTACGACACCGAAATTGTTGGCGTTCCGGTGATCTTGTTCGTTGAGGACTCCCCCCACCACGCCTCCACCTTTTTGGCCGAGTTATACACCGTGCTGATGCTGCAATCGCAGTCACTCGCGGCCGAAGGGGTGAACAACATCCACAAACTGTTGCGCATGCGCACCCGCCCGAAAATTATTCATGCACGATCCTTCGAGGAGGCGACCGGTTGGCTGGACCGCCTGGGAGACCAAGTCTTTGCGCTGATCTCCGACATGCGCTTTCCACGCGCCGGGAAACTCGACCCCGAGGCAGGCTTTGCACTCATCGCGGCCGCGCGCGTCAGTCGACCTGAGCTGCCGGTGCTCCTACAATCGGCCGAATATGAAGTGGTGGCGCGTGCCGCCGAGCGCGGGCTCGCCTGTGTTGACAAAAACAATCCGCAGTTCTTGCGCGAGCTAAGGGGTTTCGTCACCGAGAGCCTGGGGTTCGGGGATTTTGTCTTCCGCCTACCCGATCGTACCGAGGTGGCCCGCGCCCGCGACATGTACGAGATGGAACACGTGTTGCGCTATGTGCCCACTGAGTCGTTGGGTTATCACGCCTCGCGTAACCACTTCTCAATTTGGTTTACCGCCCGCGGCATGTTCGACGTGGCCCGCTGGGTTCGCCCAAAGGCCGTGACCGACTTCGCCAGCGTCGAAGCGATGCGGACCTACCTCACCACCACCCTCGCGCAGGCACGCGCCATTGAACAAGAAGGAATCATCACCGACTTCGGCAGCCGCGCCAAAAACCCCACGGGCATTCTGATTCGCATCGGCGAAGGCTCCATTGGCGGCAAGGCGCGCGGTATCGCGTTCGCCAACTACCAGCTGGTCGGCTCCGGCCTGGCCGATCGTTTTCCTGAGTTGACCGTGCGCATCCCGCGCACCGTGGTAATCGGCGTGGACGAGTTTGAACACTTCGTCGAGCACAACAACCTGACGCCGCTGGTGCGTGAAGGCGTCGATGACAAGACGATGCTGGAACGCTTTTTGGCCGGACATCTGTCCGAGACGTTCCTGCATGATTTACGCGTGATGCTGCAGGACCTGAAAGGCCCGTTGGCGGTACGCTCCTCAAGCCTCCTGGAGGACCTACACTTCCAGCCGTTCTCGGGCGTCTACGCCACGTACATGTTGCCAAACAACCACGTCGATCCGGAGATACGCTTTCAGGAGCTGTGCCAAGCAATCAAAGCCGTGTACGCCTCGACCTGGTGCGAAAACGCCCGCACCTACATCAGCAGCACTTTGTTCAGGCCCGAAGAAGAGAAGATGGGCGTCGTGATCCAGGAGATGGTCGGCCAAGATCACGACGGCCACTTTTACCCGCATTTCTCCGGTGTCGCGCTCTCATACAACTACTACCCCATTCGAGGCCAAAGCGCCGATGACGGCACAGCCTTGGTGGCCGTGGGGCTGGGCCACACCATCGTGCTGGGTGGCGCCGCGTTACGATTTTGTCCTGCCTCCCCCGGTGTGCTCCCACAGTTCAAGACGCCGCTCGACATGGTGGGCAGCGCCCAAAAAAGCTTTTATGCACTCGATACCACACGCCAAACTGTGGATTTTTTGGGCGGCCAAGAAGCATCACTGAACCTGTTGGACATTGGCGCCGCCGAGAAAGATGGCACGTTGACGCCGGTGGCTAGCGTTTACCAAGTCACCGACAACAGCATTCGCGAGGGGCTGCACCTCGAAGGGCCGCGCGTCGTTACCTTCAACAACATCCTCAAGTGGGAGTCGATTCCGCTGGCCCGCGCGCTCGTCGAATTGTTGCGCCACTTCAAGCAGAGCCTCGGCTGCGCTGTAGAAATTGAGTTTGCCGTCGACATGGGAGGCCAAGCCACCAGCCCGGGGCGCAAGGCAGGCGTGCCAATTCTCTACGTGCTGCAGGTGCGCCCCCTCACCACACATTTCGTCACCCAAGAGATGGAACCGCACGAGTTCGCCGCCGCCGCTATCATGGGGCAAACCAACCGCTCGTTGGGTCACGGAGTGCTCGACAACCTCGAAGACATCGTTTACGTGAAACGAGAGGCCTTGAGCCACACGCCCACCCAAGCCATCGCTCGGGAGATCGGCGACATCAACCGGCGACTACAACAAGAGAAGCGCCATTATCTGCTGGTCGGCCCCGGTCGCTGGGGCTCCTCCGATCCACGCCTCGGTATTCCAGTTGAATGGAAGCAGATCTCGTACGCGCGGGTCATCGCCGAAACCAAGTTGGCAGATCGGGAGGTGGACCCGTCGCAAGGTACCCACTTCTTCCAAAACATCACGTCGCTGGGGGTCGGCTACCTGACATTCACTGGGCAGAACCGCGCCGAGTCGGCCGACAGCTTCATCGATGCCGACTGGCTAGACGGTCAACCTGCCCTGTTCGAGTCGGAGGCCGTGCGACATTTGCGTTTGCCCATGCCTCTGCATGTTTACCTAGACGGTCGCCGAGGCCGCGCGACGCTCCTCAAACCCGGCTCGCGTCCAGAGCCGCACGCCGACACGAACATATCTGCCACTGAGTGTCCGGAATAAGCTAAAGCCTACCGAGACCAAATGTGGGATCCCTGCGACATGTCGACGCATTCCGGGGCGCCTCGATCGGTCAGTAACGTGGCAACAACGCCACTTGGATGATGCTATCGCCGGCTTGGATGTAGTCACCCGTGGTCAGCGCCACCCGCTTGACGCTACGCTGATTGACCGACACGCCGTTGCGACTGCCCATATCGACAAGCTCCACGGCGGTACCTGTGTCGACTACCAAGAAGTGCTTGCGCGACATGCGCATGTCGCCCACGTAAACGTCGGCTTGGTCGCCACGACCCACCACCAGGGACTCTCCCGCCTTCAGGCGCAAAAGCTTGCCTTGTGCAGGGCCACCCACGAACTTCAACTCTGCCACTGCGCGTGGATCTGTTGAAAGCGCGGCCACCGGGTTCACGCCGACCCAGGTTTCGTCCCGCGCACGCTTCATCGACGTCGCCACCACCTTGCCGGTGGGCGTATCTTCGTCGGGGAGCGGACCGGCCTCCCCCCGATCATAGTAGTACTGCAGCGCAAAACGGATTTGGCTCGCGGTCCCCACTGCGGTCTGAACCACCATCCCGGTGATAAACTGCACGTCGTCGATGGCCTGAATGTTGGTGGGATCGGCGATCGCAACAAGCAGGCGCTTGCGATTGCCAACGCTCTCGACCTTGAGTGGCAGCAACAGATGGCGTTTGGCCTCGACTGCGGGTACCAGCGCCAACACCGAGGATTCGGGGGCAAAGTCGTGTAGGTCCACCGCCGGCAAGTGCAACACTTTCGACAGCATGTTCAGCAACCGGTCCTCGGACACAAGACCCATCGCCAACACGACTTCACCAAGCTTGGGTGGGCCCGGCAACGAGCGTTGCTTCTTCAACGCCTTGTCGAGTTGCTCCGCAGTAAGGAGCCCCTCATGAACCAGCAAATCGCCAAGCTTCTGCCGCACGGCACTCTCCTAAGCCGTCAACTTACCTCGGCTATGGCGTGTTTGGGAACTTTTTGACAGGCCGTAAAGTCACCCGCCTAATGCGGGCGCGCGTTCTGATCGCGATGCTCGCCGAACACCTTTCGAAGAGTATCGGCGACTTCACCCACCGTGGCCATCGCCTTTACGGCGGTCAGAATGTGCGGCACGAGATTGTCGCTACGTTTGGCGGCTGCGTCGAGCGCGGCAAGAGCTGCAGCATGAGGTGCCTTGGCCCGACCCGCTTTCATCTCCTGCAAACGCGTCCTTTGGGCCGCCTCGGTAGCGGCGCTGGGGCGCAACAATTCGCGGTCGGCTGTTTCCTTCGAAACAAAACCGTTCACACCGACCACGATCTGGTCCTTCTTTTCAATCGCGAGCTGAGCCCGGTACGCGGCATCATCGATTTCGCGCTGTGGAAAGCCCTGCTCGATCGCCCGCACCATGCCGCCCATTTCATCGATGCGCGCGATCAATGCTGCGGCGTCATCGTGGATCTGGTCAGTGAGACTCTCGACCAGGTACGAGCCCCCCATCGGGTCAATCACGTCGGCCGCACCCGTTTCATGGGCAATCACTTGCTGCGTGCGCAACGCGATCAATGCGGACTTCTCAGTAGGCAATGCCAACGCTTCATCCATCGAGTTGGTATGCAAGCTTTGGGTCCCGCCCAAGGCAGCCGCCAACGCTTGAATGGCCACGCGCACCACGTTGTTTTCCGGTTGCTGTGCGGTGAGCGTGCTGCCTGCCGTCTGCGTGTGAAAACGCAAGAGCAACGACCGTTCATCCTTGGCACCAAAGCGCTCGCGCATCAGGTGCGCCCACAACCGTCGGGCCGCACGGAACTTAGCGATCTCCTCAAAGAAATTGTTGTGCACGTTGAAAAAGAAAGCGAGGCGAGGCGCGAACTCATCCACCTTCAAGCCGACCTTCAAGGCCGCTTCGACATAGGCCACGCCGTCGGCTAACGTAAAGGCCACTTCTTGTACGGCCGTCGAGCCGGCTTCGCGAATGTGGTAACCGGAGATCGAGATCGTGTTCCAGTTGGGAACCTTTTCACCACAAAACGCAAAGGTGTCGGTGACCAAGCGCATCGAGGGCTGCGGCGGATAGATGTAGGTACCGCGCGCCATATACTCTTTCAGCACATCATTTTGAATCGTGCCGCGCAGCTTGTTGAATGGCACGCCCTGACGCTCGGCCACCGCCAAGTACATGCACAACAGTGTGCTGGCCGTGGCGTTGATCGTCATCGAGGTAGAAACTTTGCCAAGCGGAATCTCCGCGAACAGCGTCTCCATATCGACCAATGAATCGATAGCGACGCCGACCTTGCCGACCTCGCCTTCGGCACGGGGCGAGTCTGAGTCGTAGCCCATTTGGGTGGGCAGATCGAACGCCACCGAAAGCCCCGTTTGCCCTTGCTCAAGCAGGTAGCGATAACGGCGATTCGACTCGGCAGCATCACCGAAACCCGCATACTGGCGCATTGTCCATAGCTTCGAACGATACATCGAAGAATAG